>JBGPKT010000028.1:0-23072 GCA_041486115.1 Nitrospiria bacterium
AAGCTATGGACTCAAAAGGAGCAATTTATATCAGAGCGAAAAACCTTTTGATTGAAAAAACCGAGCCAGAACAAAATCCACTTGAAAAAGGGAAATATGTTGAATTATCTATTCAAGATGAAGGACCCGGAATTTCAAAAGAACTTCAAGAAAAAATATTTGATCCTTTTTTTACAACCAAACCAAAAGGGAGTGGGTTAGGACTTTCTATATGTTATTCGATTATGCGAAAACATGCTGGGCACATCAAGGTGGAATCGGAGACTGGGAAAGGAACAACTTTTTTTCTTTACCTTCCAGCCTCGAATCGTGGGGCTGATCCGGCTAAATTCGAGGAAGGATTAAAGAAAGGGAAAGGAAGAGTTCTTGTCATGGATGATGAGGAAGCTGTTTTAGCTGTGATCAGCCCAATGCTTGAATATCTTGGTTATGAAGTGGTTATAGTTCCTGAAGGCAGTATTGGAATAGCCGAATATTTAAAATGGAAGAATAAAGACTTACCGTTTGACGTGGTTCTGACTGACCTAACAGTTCCAGGAGGTATCGGTGGAGTCGAGTTTTTGGAAAAATTAAAAGAAATCGACCCGGGGGTTAAGGTCATTGTTTCAAGCGGCTATTCAAATGATCCAGTCATCGCGGATTACCTTACAATTGGGTTCTCTGGATTCATTCTTAAACCTTACAACTTATTTGATTTAAGCAAGGTCCTCTATCAAGTTATTTTTAAGGGTTAAATGGTAAATGATTTGTTTACTTGATTTTGGGCCGGTTCTTATAAAGGATGACCGTCATACTCAATGGTTCGGGAATTCGGGGGGCACAATACCTCATTATTGGATTTAAAAGTTATATCGATTTGAAAATGGTAGGATTTACAAAAGAATGGTGCGCCTGGGCCGAATCGAACGGCCGACCCACAGCTTAGAAGGCTGTTGCTCTATCCGACTGAGCTACAGGCGCATTTAGTTTAGTTCTACCGGCGTGATTTTACTCGCCTCTATAAAGTGCTCATGATCGCTTCCGGCCCAGCGACCCGATTTATGGTAGACCCCGAGAACAATGACCGGCGTCCCGACCTTTAAAGGAGGGGCAAAATAACTGAAAACCGTCAGTTCTGGAGAGGTCTCGTCCGTTTTCGACGACGGTCCTTCTATGACCACAATTAAAAACTCGCTTCCCCGTCTTCCCCTTCCGGGGGTTACGGATCGAACCTGCCCCGATACCTTGACTGTTTTTCCATCGAACGCATCGGGCGTAAGGCGGATGTTTATTACCGAAACAGGATTTAAGCTCTCATGGGCTCTGCCCTCCGCCGCCAGTTGTCCGATACCGACCAGCAGAACAACCAGAAAAACCTTGAGGGATTTTACCAATTGAGCCTTGAACAATACATGATTGATAGCATCCGCTATTAGAGTAAAAAATGATCGGGGCGAGAGGACTTGAACCTCCGACCCCCTGCGCCCAAGGCAGGTGCGCTACCATGCTGCGCTACGCCCCGATTATAGTTGGGGGCCTTCGAGAAAATCACTCTCAATGCCCCCAAGCCCCGCGCTCTATCCCGGCAAAGCCGGTTGCAGAGGCTTATTGTCCTTTATTTTCCTTTAGAACCTCTTCGAGCTTTTTCTTCATTCTTTTTGCGGCTTTTCCTCTATGGCTTGTCCGGTTTTTTTCTTCTGCGGACATCTGGGAATAGGAAAGGCCGTTTTGCCGGAGGTAAAAAATCGGGTAATATCCGAAACCCTCTTCTCCTTTTTCATCAAGACCAATATAGCCTTCTGTCAGACCTTCTGCAACAACAGGCTCTTTGCCCGGAATGGCCAGGGCAAGGACGGTTCTGAAACGGGCAGACCTTTTTTTTTCGGCCACCCCTTTCATGAGCGCAAGGACTTTTGCCCGGTTATCAGCGTAGGTGGCATTTTCACCCGCGAAACGGGCCGAATAAACCCCCGGAGCCCCCGATAAGGCGTCGACTTCTAGCGCCGAGTCGTCAGAAAGAGCAGGCTTACCGGTTTGTTTTGAAACTTCCGCCGCTTTTTTGATCGCATTTTCTTCGCAATTTTTTCCATCTTCCTCCACCTCTTTGACCTCTGGAAACTGGTCGAGCGTCAAGAGTTTTATCGGAAGAGAGGAGAATAACGCCATGATTTCTTTAAGTTTATTTTTATTTCGGGTCGCTAAAACAAGCTCCATTTTAAGCGATTTTCCCTGTCGGAATGTCGCCGATGAGGCTCTTTTCAAGCTCTATCAACTCCAGAATCCCCTTTTTGGAATAATCGAGAAACTCTTCGAGGTCGTTTTTTGAGAAGGAACCTTTTTCGGCGGTTCCCTGAATTTCCACAAACTCTTCTTTTCCGGTCATGACCACATTCATGTCGGTTTGAGCGTTGGAATCTTCGGAATAGTCGAGATCAAGCAAAACCTCTCCTTTGACCCGGCCGACACTGATGGCCGCCAGATAATCTTTTAAAGGGTATTTTTTAATCAGGCCACGGCTCCGGCTAAGGGCCAAAGCATCGGCCAGGGCGATAAAAGAGCCGGTGATAGAAGCGGTCCGGGTTCCCCCGTCGGCCTGTATGACATCGCAATCGATCCAGAGGGTTCGTTCTCCCAGAGCGTCAAGATCAACTACGGCCCGGAGCGACCGGCCAATTAACCTTTGAATTTCGTGCGTTCGGCCTCCCTGTTTTCCTTTTGACGATTCCCGGGGGATCCTTTCCTGGGATGATCGGGGGATCATGGCATATTCACTGGTGATCCATCCTTTTCCGGAATTCTTCAGGAATGGGGGGACCTTTTCTTCGACAGTAGCGGTACAGATGACTTTGGTATCTCCCATTTCAATTAAAACCGACCCTTCGGCATGTTTAATGAAATTTCGGGTGATTTTTACCGGCCTGATTTCTCTATTTTTTCTTGACCCTGCTCTCATTGGGAATGGCCTTATCTTAATTTCCTGTTAAAAAGTTTAAAAACCAAAAGATTCATTATATAAAATACGGAGATAAAGTTCAATGACATTTCCATACCCTGTTGATTAGAAGGCTCATTTTACATATAATAACAAAACTGAACTTGAAACCGGGAACGGACGGATTAAATGAGTGAATGGGAAAAGAATTTAGAAAGAAAATTAACCAAAAAGTTTTTATCTCCCAATGCCGTGCGGGATGGTTTAACCGAGAGCTATTGCGTCTTGATTAAAAAGCTCCGGCAAAAAGAGGGGACTTTTGTGTCAGATAGCGAGATTAACAATTCCATCTTTTCTCTGGTCCGTGAGACTTACCGTGAAAACGATATCCATTATGAAATCCCTCCCAAACCGGTGATTATTCAGGTCGACGAAATGGTCAGGAAGAAGTTAAACGTTGACCGTATTCAAAAAGAAGTTCCCGGGGCCTATTTAGATCATCAAAGGATCTGTCAGGACCTTCTCGGCCGGATGGACTCCTGATTCCGGCATCCATTAACGACCCTGTGCCTCGTCCTCAAGATCGCGGCCTTGTATCTGACCCCCAACAGCCGGAAAAATGTGGTTAGGAATGGTTTTTTGAAAGGCCTGATTGTTTTTGCGAAAAAACCTGTTTTGGGCCGGGTCAAAACCCGTCTCCAGCCGGAGGTGACTCCGGAGGAGACCTTGAAGATTTACCGCGCCTTTTCTGAAGATACAATTGAAAAAGGGGCCTCTTTTCAAGATATGCGGATATGGCTTGGGGCTTTTCCCGATTCAGATGACCCTTGGTTTCTCGAAATCTCGAAAAAATATTCCCTCCTCCTCTTTAATCAGGAGGGGAAGGATTTAGGGAAGCGGATGGAGGGGGCTTTTCACCTGTTAACCGGTGAAAAGATCGATCTTAAGGTGATTATCGGGACAGATACCCCCCATCTTCCGTTAAGTTATATCCGGATAGCGTTTGATTATTTAAAAACCGTCCCGGTGGTGGTTGGCCCAAGTCGCGACGGAGGGTATTATCTGTTGGGGATATCGGGAGATCCTCCGCCGATTTTTGAACAGATCCATTGGAGTACCGGATCGGTTTTTAAAGAGACGGTTCAAAAATTAGAAGGGCTTAAAATTCCTTACCGGCTCCTCCCCGAGTGGTTTGATATCGATACGTATCAAAATCTGATGGATCTTTATTCCAGGCTCTCATTATCAAACCGACTTGGGGGCGCTCTTCCTGCGAGAACCTGGAGTGTTTTGAATTCAATAGAATCTTTTAAAGGAAATAGAAGCGGTGAATAAAACCTGTAAAAAACCGAATAACCTTGCCCTTTATCTCAATTTTCCCTTTTGTCCGGTGAAATGCCACTACTGTTCGTTTGGTTCCAGGCTCTTTCACCGGGAGACTGTTGACCGGTATATGGCGGCCCTGAAAAGGGAGATCCGCCATTATGGAGAGGACCCTCTTTTTCGGGAGAGAAGGGTCGATACGGTTTACCTCGGGGGAGGAACCCCGACGTTGATTGCCGATGAACTCCCCGGGTTACTCGATGAAATAAAAACCCGTTTTCAAGTAGCCCCATCGGTTGAAACAACCCTTGAAGCCTATCCTTCCGGCCTGTCTGCTGAGGGCCTGTCCCGATTGAAGGAGGGAGGGTTTAACCGGATCAGTTTCGGAGTCCAATCTTTTCTCGATGAGGATTTAAACTTTTTTAACCGGGACCATACGGCCCAGGATGTTTATCAGGCCTTTAACCAGGCCCGCCAGGCAGGTTTTAATAACATCAATCTTGATCTGATTTACGGTCTTCCGGGCCAAACGTTGGCCAGGTGGGAGGAGAATCTGTCTCTGGCTCTTGACCTGAATCCGGAGCATCTCTCGGTCTACGGATTGACGCTGGAAGACAAAACCTATTTTGACTATTTAAAGGAACATGGCCAATTCATCGAGGCCGATGACGGTCTTCAGGGAGAGATGTACCTGGCCGCTTTGCGGCGGTTGAAGAGCCGGGGATATGAGCAATATGAAGTTTCCAATTTTGCCCGTCCCGGGTTTGATTGCCGGCATAACGTTTATTACTGGACTCAGGGGAATTTTCTCGGCTTGGGAGCGACGGCTTCTTCTTATATTGAAGGGACCCATTTTTCAAACATCTCTCCGATTGAAGGGTATATCCGAAAAATAAACGAAGAGGGATCTGCCCTGGAATACTCAGAAACGCTCGACCGCGAGGGCCGGTTTAAAGAAGCGCTTATTTTCGGCCTCAGGAAATGTTCGGGAATTACCCTGTCCGATTTCGGCCCCGAGTATGAGGATTTTCTTGAACCCTATCGGATGAAGTTAATACGGCTGTTGGGCGAGGGGTTATTAAAAAGTGATCGTCACGACGCCTTTTCCCTGACCGATGCCGGCCTTCTTTTTTCGGACCATATTTCGATGACTTTAAGCTAAGCGACCCTCTGCCGATGAATTGGATTCTTATTTCGTTGTTAATGATTTTAACCGGGAATCCGATTCTCGCCTTAATTCTGATCCTGGTTTTCTATGGAGTTCTTGACCGGCAATATTTCGGGTTCTTCCCGCAGATATCGAAATGGATCAAACGGCGTCAGGAGATCAGCCGTTTAATGACCACCCTTTCAATTAATCCAAACGACCTGTCTTCGCGTCTGGCCCTTGGGAGGGCTTATGTGATCAACGGAGAAGCGGAAAAAGCGGTGTCGCATCTGGAATCCGTCTTTGAGAGGATGAAGGAAATGCCGGATGCTCATTACTACCTGGGAAGGGCATACCTGAAAACAGGCGAGGCTGAAAAGGGGAAAGCGTTGATTTTAAAAACGATCGAAATGGACCCCCGATTTCAGTATGGAGAGCCTTATTTGCGTCTCGGGGAATATGTTTTGAGCGTCGGTCATTTTGAAAAAGCGCGGGAACTGCTGGAAACGTTTTGTTCGATCCACACCTCAAGCTCTGAGGGATTATATTATCTGGGGCTGGCACATCTTGGACTCGGGAATAAAATCGATGCGGCGAAAAGCTTTAAAAAGTCGATTGAAGTCTATAAGATTTCCCCCCGGTACAAAAGACAGATTGACCGGAAATGGGCCTGGAAATCGAGAAAAACCATGGTGACCGCTCTATAAGGCCCCACGATGCGTAACGCGGGGTTCGTATTATGTCCAGAAAGATCTGCCAGTGTATACAGGTCTCAGTAAATCCTGCATCGAAATAATTCCGCCGATTCTGGAATCGATCGACACCGCGAGATGGCGCACCTTGTGTTTAAACATCATGTCGCTTGCGTCATTGTCAGTTTTTTGTTCATCGATGACAAAGGGGACAGACATGACCGCTTCAACCTTAACGACGTAGGTGTTTAGGTCTTTTGCAAGTAGATTCTTGATAATATCCGACTCTTCAAGAATGCCGACGATTTCAGTTCCTTTATAAACCAGAAGACTTCCGATCTTTTTTTCGGCCATAAGATTAACCGCTTCACGGATCGTTTTGGTTGCGTCTATTTTAACGGGATTTTTGGTCATAATATCTTTTATTTTTACCATTGAAACTCTCCTTTTGAATAGGTATTAACCTTTGTAATGAATGACTATAATGGTTTTATGCAAGTGACATGCCAAAAATAAATTTCTTTAATTATTAATAAAATCATGTAGTTAAGTATACCTATCCGGTATTAGACTGTTTCATTCCTAAAACAGACTGTTTCATGGGGCATTTATTCTGCACTATTTTCCTTTTATTTCAATTCATCATACCTAAAAAAGCCAAAAAGCTGAAAATCAGAGGTTGACAACCGAAAAAATCTATTCATAATCAATTTATTTAACTCTTGAATAGGAAAACATGACCTGGAAAAAAGCGTACGAAGGGGTCGCTATGTTTGCCGACCCTATCCATGAGTACATTCCTTTTACCACCCCTGTTTCAAGGGGGAAGGATGAAGTTACAGAAAAAGACCTGATCGATACCCCCTGGGTACAGCGCTTAAGGTATGTCTACCAGTTGCAGTCCGCCCGCTGGGTCTACCCTTCCGCAGAGCATACCCGGTTCCAGCATTCCCTGGGGGCCATGCATATCGCCAGCCGGTTTGCAAAACGGTTATATCCATCGTTAAAAGAGGTGATCAAGAACCCCCCTTCGGTGGAGTATATCGAAGAGGTCCTGAGAATCGCCGCGCTCCTTCATGACTCGGGACATGGACCTTTTTGCCATTTTTTTGATCATAACTTTCTTGAACAGTTTCACCTGACCCATGAAGATATCGGCCAAAAGATCATTATTGATGAATTGGGCCAAATGATCAAAAAGATCAAAAGGAGTCCTTCGGGTCCGTTCAAGTCGGGCGAAAAACTGGTCCCCGAACAGATTGCCTTCCTGATCAAAAAAGATTATCAAAAAGATAAAAAACAGTTTCCTCAGTGGCTGACGTTTCTTCAGCCTTTGCTGGGGGGGATCTACACGGCGGACAATCTCGACTACGTCTTGAGAGATGCCTATATGTGCGGCGTATCGATCGGGCCGGTAGATCTCGACCGGCTGATTTATTATACCTTCTTTTCGGAAAAAGGGCTAACGCTCCACCGGTCCGGTTTTCCCGCCCTGAGCATGTTTTTAAACAGCCGTCTTTATATGTACTCCAATGTCTATTATCACCGGACCACCCGGGCGATTGATCTTCATCTGAAAGAAATTTTTCAGCCGACCATTCAGCAGATTCTTCCAAAAAATCCTTTGACTCAGATGAGCGAATATCTCCATCTGACCGACTGGTCTTTGATTGAAGAGGTGCGGAAATGGAAGTTCTCAAAAGAAAAAGAAAAGCAGAAGCTGGGACTCGAATGGGACAAGATCCTGAGCCGCCAGGTAAAATGGAAAATGGCGTTTGAAACCACCCTTTCTATCAAGACGCCTGAAAAAGGGAATATCATGATCGGAACAGAAGAGCTAGAAAGGAAAATCAGAAAGGTTTTAAGCCCGCCGCTGAGCAAGGTTGTTTTTCGCGTCGATATGCCCGGACAGGACCCCCGGCCCATCAATCCCCTGATGATGGGAGAACAGCAGATTTATATTTATAATCCTTCGACCAAAAAAGTTTCCAAAGAGGCTTTGTGGGAGTTTTTTGATTATATTCCGGCCCGTATTTATCAATGCCGCGTGTTTACCTTAAGTCATGACCTGGATGAACAGCTTTCAGAGGCGGTAGAAAAAGTTTTCGGGGAAGCGACGGCCCAGATTCCGACCAACATCTAATCATCGGCTCCGTTTCTTCAAATCCCTTCCTCCTCGCCGGATTCCTTTCGAAATATGGTTGAATTAAAAAATATTACGAAAATTTACCGGCAGGGGACTTTAGAAATACCGGCCTTAAAGGAGATTAATCTCAAGGTTCCCCAGGGGGAATTCTGCCTCCTGATGGGGCCCAGCGGATGCGGCAAAAGCACCCTGTTAAATCTTGTCGGCGGGCTCGACAGCCCCACTTCGGGGGAGCTCTCCCTCAACGGAAATTCGACTGCGGCGTTTACCGACAGGGAGTGGACCTTCTGCCGCAGGACAGAGATCGGAATCGTCTTTCAATTTTTTAATCTTTTGCCGACCCTCTCGGTTTACGAAAATATTTCTCTCCCCCTCGTATTAAATAAAATATCGCGAAAAGAGACCGACGCCCGGGTGCTTGAGCTGATCGATCAAATGGGTTTAATGGACAAAGCCAAAAGTTTGCCCGGAAGCCTGTCGGGAGGGGAGCAGCAACGGGCGGCGATCGGCCGCGCGCTGATCCATTCCCCCCGGATTCTACTGGCGGATGAGCCTACCGGAAATCTCGATTCCCGCATGGGACGGGAGATCCTGGCTTTAATCCAATCGCTCTCAAAAGAAAATAAAATGACCGTCATCATGGCGACTCATAGTCAGGACACCGCTGCTTTCGGCGACCGGATCATTCCCCTGAAGGACGGTCGAATTTCCAGTTTAACGGGTTAACATAATAGATGATCCGATTACTCAACATCTGGAGCTTTTCCCACTTTAAACTCCTCAAATCAAACACTGTTCTGACCCTGATGGGAATTTCTCTTGGCGTTGCCATTTTTACCGCGGTCCAAACAGCCAATCAGAACATCCAGGACTCTTTTCGGTGGACCATTTATCAGATCGCGGGAAAAGGAGATCTGGAAATCAGGGGGGGCGAAGCCGGTTTCCCGGAGGGGTCTATTGTTCAAGCAAGGAAGCTTCCCGGGGTCAGAGAGGCGATGCCGGAGACTATCCAATCTGTTTCCGTTCAAAACGGAGCAGAGCCCGAAGAGGTCATGGTGCTGGGCCTCGATTTTCTGCAGGATTCCCGGTTTCATAACTATACGGTAGACCAGGCCGGTCCTCCCGCTCCATTTGATTTTCTTTCTCTTTTAGAGCCCGATGCCGTCGTTCTCTCCGATTTTCTGGCAAAGCGCCTCCATTTGAAAGTGGGATCGCCCTTTATTTTTAAAATCGGGAGGGAAAGGATTTCTTCCCATGTTGCCGGGATTCTTCGTTACTCCGATGATCTTCCGCCTCCCTTCGGGGGGTTTTTTGCCTTAATGGATATCGCCTCCTCCCAGCTTCTGTTTCACAAACTGGGAAGACTCGACGGGATCACCCTCCTGCGGGAGGAAGGGGTTTCGGAGGGCGATCTTGAAGCAGAGGTGCAGAGAGCGCTTCCGGGCCTTCTGGTCCAGAGCCCCGATCAGAAAAACAGAATGATCGACAGCATGCTCGGATCCTTTAATCTTAATTTAAAGGCTTTGAGCGCCATATCGGTTCTGGTCGGGATGTTTCTTATTTATAACACTCTTTCTATTCTGGTGGTCAGGAGAAAGATTGAAATCGGGATCTTAAGATCGATCGGTCTGTCGGGAAAGGAGGTCTTTTTCCTAGTTCTCCTTGAAGCGCTTTTGCTGGGGGCTGTCGGAACGACCCTTGGGATCGCTCTCGGATTTTTGATCTCGGGAGCGGTTTTAAAAGCGATTTCTTTGACGATTACGTCGCTTTATTTAAAAGTTTTTGCCCGGGAGGTTTATCTCCCTTTTTGGGTGGGGCTGGAAAGCTATGCCATTGGACTCGGGGTTTCACTTCTGGCGGCTTCTTTTCCCGCATGGGAGGCCTCAAAGATTCTGCCGGGGAATAATCTGGTCCGTCAGGGAGAGCGCGTCAGGCCTGTTTTTAATAAACAACTTTTAGGGGCAGGAGGGATTTGTTTAATCCTGTCGATCGGACTGGCTTATCTCCCTCCGGTTTTCGGGAAGCCTCTTTTCGGATACCTCTCCGCCCTCTTCCTTTTGCTGGGGCTCTCTTTGATGATCCCCTCCCTGATATTTATTTTGAACAGAGTTTTAGATCTCCCGTTATTCCGGAATCGGATGGTTTTTTTAAAAGTCGCCGGGGGAGGTTTTTTTCGGCAGCCGGCGAGGAATTCGATCGGCATTGCTACGCTGATGATGAGCGTCGCCCTCTTAATCAGTGTGACCCTGATGATACACAGTTTCCGGAAAACTTTAAACGCCTGGTTCAGCCAAACGATTAAAGCTGATTTAGTAGTTGAACCTGCCGGCTGGCTGAGTCCGGGGCCTCTTTCTCAGGTGTCTCCAGAATTCGGGGAGAAGATCAATAAGATTAAAGGAGTGGCGGCGGTAGATCTCTTCCGGGAAGACCACCTCCTCTACAGGAACGAGCCCTATCTGCTGAACTCCAGAAACCTTTCCATTCATAGAGAATATAGCCGGTATCTGCTGACAGCAGGAGAACCTAAAAAGATTTTGCAAAAAGTGATATCCGAAAGCGGCGTGCTGATTTCCGAAAGATTTTCTTTACAACACCATCTCCGCCCGGGAGATCTCTTGGTCCTCGATACCCCTTCGGGACCGGCAAGTTTCAGAATCGTAGGGGTTTTTTATGATTATACGACCCAGGGGGGAAAGGTGGTGATGGATCGTCTCCTCTACCTGAAATACTGGAAAGATCCTGAGGTGAATCTCCTGGCCGTCTATCTTGAAAAAAATAAAATTCCGGAAGGGACCGAAGAAGAGATCAGGAAAAAGATCAGCATTGTGATCCGGGGAAAAGGGTTGTTTGTCATTTCCAACCGGGAGATTAAACTCAAGGTCATGGAAATCTTTGATCAAACCTTTTCGGTCACGCGCGCGTTGGAGTGGATCACGATATTAATCTCTCTTTTAGGGGTGATCAATATGCTTCTGGCAAACCTTCTTGATCAAAAAAGAGAAATAGGAATTTTGCGGTCGCTTGGAGCGACCCGCCATCAGATTGGCACGTTAACCCTTTATGAAGCCGTCTGGGTGACCCTGATCGCCAATCTCGTCGGGGCTGCCGGCGGCCTCGGACTATCCCTGATTTTAATCTATGTGATCAACAGACAATCGTTTCTCTGGAGCATTCAATTTGATTTCTCCGGAATGGTCTTTCTAAGAACGTTTCTCCTGGTGACGAGCGCCGCTCTTCTGGCGGGATATTTTCCGGCTAAAGAGGCGGCGAAAGGGAATATTGCGGAATCTGTACACTATGAGTAGAGTTTCTCTTTTTCGATTTCCAATGATCCTGTTTGTTTTTCTTGCGGTGATCCTCTGCGGCCAGGACATCGTGCGGGGAAAAGAGTTCAAACAGGCGGCGCCGGGATACGTTTTCCATTTCCCGGCGGACCATGGATCCCACGACGATTATCAAATGGAATGGTGGTATTTTACCGGCCATCTTCGGTCAAAAGGGGGATTGAAACAGGGATTTGAGCTCACTTTTTTCCGGACCGGTATTCAGAAGGATGCCATACGGGAAAACCCTTCTGGATGGCGCGTGGAAAATATTTATTCAGCCCACTTTGCCCTGTCGAATGAATCGGCCCGCCAGTTCTGGTTTGAGGAAAAAATGAGCCGGCCGGCCCTGGGGAGGGGAGGATCGGAAAAAGAGCATCTTCAGGTCTGGATCGATAATTGGCAGGCCCGAGAAGAAAAAGGGATTTTTTATTTAAGCGCCGCCGCCGGGTCCGGAAAAAGTAAAAAGAAAATCGAGCTGACCCTCATTCCCGAAAAATCGGTCGTAGTCCATGGAGAGAAGGGGGTAAGCCCCAAAGACCGGCATTCGGAAAATCGTTCTCACTATTATTCGATTACCCGATTAAAAACTTCGGGGCTTCTGGCGTGGGATGGAGAAGCGACCAAGGTCGAAGGGATAAGCTGGATGGACCACGAATTCGGATCGAGCCTTCTCTTGCCCGGCCAGTCCGGGTGGGATTGGTTTTCCGTTCAGTTGAACGATCGGACCGAACTGATGCTTTATCAATTAAGAAACAGGGATAAGACTTCCCCCTTTTCTTTCGGTTCTTTTATTGGAAAAAATGGAATGGCCACGACGCTGCGCCAGGAAGATTTTGAAATCAAATCGACAGGACAATGGCTTTCTCCCCTGGGGGGATCTTATCCGATGGGGTGGGAGATCGTGGTTCCGGGTAAGAAGATGGCTCTTGTGTTGACGCCTTTTTTTTTCAATCAGGAGTTGAATGTCTTTGGAGGAAGCCTGAGGTACTGGGAGGGGAGCGTTTCGGTTTCCGGTAATTTTCCCGGTTTTTTCGGGTTGGGTTATGTCGAGATGACCGGTTATGGTGGCCCGGTTCATCGATAAAGCGGACTCAGGGGGTATCCAGTTTATTTTCGCAGAAGGGACAAAACTTCCAGTTTAATTGAACGGTTTGATTGCAGCAGCGGCATCTATTTTTTGGTTTTTCACCGCACATCGGGCAGAGGTTAAATTCGCTTCTAAAATGGTGGTCGCAGTTTTTGCAGAAGGCGTCTAAATGTTCATCCGCCCCGATGCATCGGATAATCTCTCCAAGCGTGGTCTGCCCCTCTTTCACTTTATCAAACCCGTTTTCACCCATCGAAACAAAACCGGCGTCGTGGCAGGCGTTTTTAAACTGGAGTTCTGTCGGGTTTAGGGAGATGACCTGCCTGAGTTTAGAATTCATCGGGAGGATTTCGTAAACGGCGTTTCTCCCTTTAAATCCGGTCTGATGGCAGTTCTTGCACCCCTTCCCTTTATAAAACTGGGTCTTGCCGGCGGAAGCAGGAGAAATATTCAGGACTTTCATCTCTTCGTCGTCGGGAGAGGCGGAGCTTTTACACTCCGGGCAGATCATCCGGACCAGTCTCTGGGCCATCACGCCGATCAAAAGGGACGAGAGCATATAATTGGGAATGCCGAGATCAAGGAGGCGGGTGATTGCCGAGGGAGCATCGTTGGTATGTAAGGTTGAAATCACCAGGTGGCCGGTAAGGGCCGCTCTCATGGCCATTTGCGCCGTTTCAGCGTCACGGATTTCACCCACCAGAATCACATTCGGGTCCTGCCTTAAAATAGCCCGCAGCGCGGCGGCAAAGGTCAGCCCCGAATCAGAGTTGATCTGCACCTGGGTGATTCCTTTGAGATGATACTCGATCGGATTTTCAACCGTAATAATATTAATTGAGCTGTTGTTCAGGTGATTAAGCATGGCATATAAAGAGGTCGTTTTGCCGCTTCCGGTCGGCCCCGTCACCAGAATCACCCCTTTGCGTTTGGCGAGCATCTCCTTAACCAGTTTTTGATCGGCGCCGGAAAGACCGAGCGATTCAATATTAAGCAGCTCCGTCGTTTCATCCAGTACCCGGATCACCACTTTTTCTCCGAAATAAGAAGGGAGGGAAGATATTCGCAAGGTGATTTCCTTACCGTTTGCCTTTAACCGGATATCTCCATCCTGGGGGATTCTTTTGATCGCGATGTCGAGATTGGCCAGGATTTTAATCCGTGAGACAAGGGCGCCATGGATCCATTTTGGAAAACGGAGGATCTCGTGGAGAAGACCGTCAATCCTGAAGCGGACGACCGAATCATTGGTCTGGGGTTCGATATGGATATCGCTGGCTTTTAACTTCAGCGCTCTGGCAAGAATTAAATTCGCCATTTCAATAATCGGCGCCAGATAATGCCGCTGTTCGGAGCCGGCGTCAGAGCCGCTGTCCCTGATTTCCGGAATAATCTGGACAGGATTATCGTCAAAATCTTTTTGACTGTCATGAATGATCTTTTTGATCATTTGTTCATCTTCTTTTGCATGAATTTGCCCGTAAAATTTCTTAATAGTCTCTTTGAGGAGAGAGGGGGTCGCGATGGCGGGCTGGATGATAAACCCGCAATAAAAACTTAAATCCTGAATCGTATTAAAATCGAGCGGGTCGGCCATGGCGACAATGAGCGTGCCTCCTTCCAGACGAAGCGGAATGACCCCATGTTTTTTCACTAAAGATTCCGGGACCAGAAGCAAGATATCATTGTCAATGGATGAAATGGCGTCGACAAACTGATATCCCATCTGCGAACCAAGGGTTTTAGCCATTTCAACTTCAGAGGTAAAGTGAAGGTCGACCAGCACCTCTCCCAGCCTTTTCCCCGTTTTCTTTTGTTTTTCAAGGGCTTTTTGGAGTTGTTCGTCCGTAAGGATTCCGCTCTGGACCAAAATTTCTCCCAGTTTTTTTCTCTGTGTTTTTACCGATCCTTTATGGGTCGTAAGGGTATTCGTAGGGGGCATTGCCAACTCCTGAAAAAAAGTCAATGTAAGATAGAATAAGGGTGTTTCTAAAAAGGTAACAGGAACCTGAAGTTTGTCAACTCCTCCGGAGGCGTTTTGAGAGGTTATCAAACTCGGTTTTCAAGGCTTCTTTTCCAAAAGAGACCTTTACCGGTGTGATCGAAAGAACGGACATTTCCCTAAACCACTTTCCGTCCGTCTTAAAAATTACCCCTCCATCCTGATGGGTCCGGTAGATTCTGGTGTTAAGGTTTTGGTAAAGAAGGAGGGTATCGGAGTGAGGGTGATGGTAAGGATTGTGAGCGCCAGCCGAGAAAACAGAGACTTCGGGCGACAGGGCTTGAACAAACGCCGGAAGCGCGGAACCTTTCCCCCCGTGGTGCGGCACTTTGAGGAGGGTGATGTTCATGGCAGGATGCTCATCCAGGATGGATTCCTCGGCTTCTTTTTCAATGTCTGCGGTAAACAGCGCCGACCGGCTTCCGTAATCGATTTTTAAAACAATCCCGTCGTTGTTTTCTTGGGTATTGGAAGCAGAGCCTCTACGATTTTTTAAATGGGGATTTAAAACAGAGAGAACGGATTCTCCTTCTTTGAAGCGGTCTCCCTCCTGGACGATGTTTTCAATAAAAACATACTTTTTAACCATCTTTTCGAAATCAGTGGAAATCCGGGACTCCTTGACGGTTCCGTTTGTCCAGACCTCTCCGATGGAAAATTTTTTCAGAATATAAATCAGGCCGCCGATATGGTCAGCCTGGGGATGCGTGGCCACCAGATAATCGATATGCGAAACCCCCCGGTTCCAGAGGAATGGGGCGACGGCCAGGCGCCCCGCGTCAAACTCGTGGTAAAGCCCTCCGCCGTCGATCAGCATGTTTTTCCCGTCAGGAAACTCAATGAAAGAAGCATCTCCCTGCCCCACGTCGAGAATCGAGATCCTGAGTTCCTTTGAATGAAGATTAATTTTCGGCCCGAAATACCATCCGAAGGGAAGGAGAACGACGAGGGTTAACGCAAAAACTTTGATCCTGACATTGACCCGGACATAGAGGAGCATCAGGATCAATGCATAAAATAAAATGAGATAAAAAGGAGAAGGGGAGGCAAGGTGGAGCTCTGCCAAAGGAAAGGAAGCGAAAAAAACTTCTATTTTAATGAACAAGTCCAAAAAAGCCTGATTGAGAGAGCCGAAGTACAGGAAGGGAGCGCCGGTTAAAAGGGACAAAAAGGAACTTAAAAGAGCCAGAGGAACGATAATCAATCCGGCCATCGGAATGATGATGCTATTGGCAATCAGCCCGACCCAGTTAAATTGATTAAAGTGATAGGCGACCAGGGGTGCCGTCCCGAGGGTTGTAGCGAGAGAAATCCAGAGGTAATTTTTAATATTTTCAGTCCATTTCAAAATCCGGGGATATTTTAAAAACCGGATGTTTAAAAACGGCCGTTCTTCGGGAGAGGGCCTGGGTTTTTGATGAATCGGGTCCAGGACCAGAGCGATGGATAATACGGAGCTAAAAGAGAGCTGAAAAGAGAGATCAAAAACCTGTAAAGGATCAAAAAAGAGGATGACCAGCGCTGAAAGGCCCAAGGGGTTCAAAAGATTTTGTTCCCGGTTTAAAAGATTCCCGATGAGAAAAGTGACCATCATGATCATCGACCGGTTGGTTGCCACCTGGTTTCCGGCAAGTAGTCCATAGAGGAGGACGGGGGGAATCGAAAGCCAGAGGGCCAGCCTGGAGGGAAGGATCGTTTTTCCCAGCCTGAGGAGCGCCGGTTCCGGCAGACGGAGGAGAAAAATCCTGACGGCCCCAAAAACCAGCATGGCCACCAGAGCAAGATGTGATCCCGAAATAGAGAGGATATGAGTTGTCCCGGACGCCATGAAAACATCTCTGAGGGAATTATTTAAATATCCCGATTCTCCGATGACCATGGCTAAAAAAAGGGCAAGCCCATCTCCTTTCAACGTCCGGACTGCATTTTCTCTGATCTTCTCCCTCCATTGATAGATTATCCTGAGAACCGGGATGCCTCCGGTTCTTCCTGTGACCTGAAGTTTTTCAGGATGAGTCAGGCTGGCAGTTGCCCGGAATCCGTGGCGGGTGAGATATTCCCCATAGTCAAAGGAGTTGATATTTTTAAACCCGTGAGGCTCCCGGAGGTTCAAGGGAACTTTGATCTGATCTCCATAGGCCAGAGCCATTTCGAGCGGACGGTTGATGCTGAGTTTTATTTTTCCGGAGGCAGAAAATTCATGATTACGCGTTTCGATCTTTTCGGTTTTTAATATCAGTGTCGTGTGGTCCGAAAAATGGGAAACGGCTTCATCAATCGTTCCGATATAAATGACCTCCGGGCCTGTCCATCTCGAAATGTCATTTTTGGGAATATGAAATTGGGTCCATTCGACGGCCAAAAACCCTCCCCAGAAAAAGAGGGCCAGTAAAACAGTGTGAGAAAAGGGGATACGGAGCGGAGCGAAGAAGTGTTCGGTTAAAAATAGGACAACGAGAACGGTTAGAGTCAAAACGGGATAGAAAGCAAAAAAATTTTCGGAAATGACTCCGGCCATGAACGCCATTGCCATCCAGAGAAGGGGAATCCGGATCATAGTTACCGGTTATGGCAGATCAGGCAGAGCGTTTTAGGAGAACCTCTTAAATAAGCCGGGTTTTTAGACGAATGGGGATTATGACAGCTACCGCAGGTGACTTTGCCAAACGAGGTCCGAACGAGCAACAGGGAAGTGGTTTCGGGGAGATAATATTCAGAAGTGGGTCCGGTTGGGAGCGAGATCCCATTTTCATTATAATCGGGAATTGACCAATATCTGAATTCATTCGGAAGAGGAAGGGCAGGGATGAATTGACCATTACTTTGTCTGGGGTAAGGGATGTTGACAGGGTGATCAAGCATTTTTCCTGATGGCTCCCCCAGGCCATGAATGTTATTGCCGATGACGCCATCATGGCACGAAAGACAGACGTCTGACGGGTCTTCTTTCGCCCCCGTACCGCGAGAAATAAAAACGGTTTTTTCTTTTCTGGAGGTCCATAAGGCCTGAGCCGGTCCTCTCTCCGTTATAATTGAGGATTTGAAAAGTGGCTCGAGTTCAGGAGGGAGAGAAGGGCCGGTTCCAAAATAAGATCGGAACTCTCCCGCGGCATGGCACATAGCGCAAGCCTGATAAGACGAGGGGAGAAAGCTCCCTTTCGGTACCATATTATGGGTGGTATTGAGAACCTCTTCAAAGAAAGGGAGGGTCTCTTCTCCAAAGGCAGAACAGGGAAGAAAAAAGAGGTTCAGAAACAATAAAAAAAAAGCTCTATTCATAGGGCCGGGGGGAAAAAAGAAACATTAAGGAACCATCCTCTTTTTAAGAGTAACAAAATTGATTTTTTTTGTAAAGAATAAGGAACAGTAACCAGGATTTTATAACATGGATTCTAAAACGATACAAAAAGTTATTTTATGAATGTTTTTCCATACGGCTTATGCCGGTTCAACCGGGACCCGCCGACGATACCCACTTGATTCGCGTATTGAAAATCGATACTCTACAATAGATAAACAAGCCACGATGGAGGGGCATGACTTTTCGAGGGGTAGATTTTTTAAGTCTTGATGACGAGCTGACTGAAGAAGAGCGGATGATCCGGAACGAGATCCGGGTATGGGTTTCAAAAGAGGTCATCTCGGAGATGGCGCGCCACTTTGAGGACGGGACTTTTCCCGTTCATCTTATTCCTCAGATGGGAAGTCTGAACCTGCTGGGGGCCTCCCTTGACCTCCGGTATGGAGGCGCAGGGTTAAACAGCGTGGCTTCAGGCTTGATCAGCCAGGAACTGGAGCGGGGAGACAGCGGGCTCCGAAGTTTTGTTTCGGTTCAATCCAATCTGGTGATGTGGCCAATCGTGGAATATGGATCCGAAGCGCAAAAAGAGCGCTGGCTACCGATATTGGCTCAGGGGAAAGCGATTGGCTGTTTTGGATTGACGGAACCCGATTTCGGGTCAAACCCGGAGGGGCTGGTGACCCGTGCCAGACGCGACCATTCAACGTTTATCCTGAACGGGACAAAAATGTGGATTACCAACGGATCGATTGCGGATCTGTCCCTGATCTGGGCCAGGGACGACCAGGAGGTGATCCGCGGGTTTCTGGTCGAAAAAGGGACGCCGGGATTCCATCAAAATAAAATAACTGGAAAATTTTCGCTTCGGGCGTCGGATACGGCGGAGCTGATTCTGGAAGATGTCCGGGTGCCGGAAGCGAATGCTCTCCCCGGCGCCATGGGTCTGAAAACCGCGTTACAATGTCTCAATCAGGCCCGATATGGCATCGCCTGGGGGGCCATCGGCGCTTCAATGGCCTGTTACGAAACCGCTTTGAATTTTGCGAAAACCCGGGTGCAATTCTCCCGGCCGATCGCCGGTTACCAGCTGGTACAGCAGAAGCTGGTCGACATGCTGACTGAAATTACCAAGATGCAGCTCTTTTCTCTAAAAATGGGGAGGCTGAAAGAGCAAAAGAAGTTAAACCGTTTTCAAATTTCAATGGGGAAGAGAAACAACGTCTCTCATGCCCTTCAGATTGCCCGGACAGCCCGGGATATTCTGGGGGCCAACGGGATCATGTATGAACATCAGATCGCCCGCCACCTTTGCAACCTCGAAGCGGTTTATACCTACGAGGGGACCCATGATATTCATACGCTGATCATCGGGGAAGAGATTACCGGCCTCTCCGCATTTTCTTGAAAAACCCTAACAACAGGGGCTTTCCCCCTCCCCCGACGGAAGACACCGGCCCGAAGCGCCTACCTCTGTCCGAGCGGTCTCAGGTTCAATCATTAAGAAAGAGGCTTGATAAGGCTTGTTTTTCAATTTGGCGGCGGTATCGGTGCAAACCTCGACCATCTCATTTCTCGGAAAGAAATGCCCCTCTTCATCCATGACCCCTTTAAACGGGCCAAGATAGACCGCCTTTTGGCCTGTAAAGCTGCACTCTCCTTTTTTTTCAAATTTATAACCTTTAACGGTCAGAGAATAAAAGGGGTTTCCTTCGACCTCTTTCCAGAAGGTCTTATTTAATATTTCAAGACCATAAAATCCGGCCTGTTCAAGAAAAGCGAGAAACGCTTCCTGCGTCAGAGATCCCGAAATACATTCACCCCAGAGTTGCGGATTCAGCGCCAGACGGGCGGTTACCGGATCTTCGGCAATAATATCTGAAAGGACGATCCGGCCATGGTCTTTTAATACCCGCCACATTTCGGCAAAAACCTTTTTCTTGTCGGGAGAAAGGTTGATCACGCAATTGGAGGTCAAGAGGTCGACCGTCTGACTTTCGACGGGAATCGATTCCAGATACCCTTTTCGGAACTCGACGACGTCAAAACCGAGATTGCCTGCCACCGGCTCCTTGTTCCGGTTTGCCACGGCCAGCATCGAATCGGTCATATCGACTCCAATCACCCTTCCTTCCTGTCCTGTTTTTTTCGCGGCGATAAAGCAATCGATCCCACCGCCCGATCCGAGGTCAACTACCGTCTCGCCCGGTTTTAACAGGGCCAGCGACATCGGAGAACCGCAGCCGTAAAACCGCTCCAGAACCTCCTTCGGAATATGGCTGAGATCCGCGGCATCATAATTGACCGGACAGCAGAGCTCTTTTTGGGGCTCTTCTGCCGCTTTTCCGTAAAAAGATTGGACCATCTCCCTGGTTTTTTCCACATTAAAAGAGAGGACGCAATTTGAATGGAGCGTTGCCACCTCTTTTTCAAGTTCAATCGCCCTGGCATCGCTGCCGCACGAAACGGCTCCTTCTCCCATCGCTTGATAAATCAGGGGAGCGCTATAACCCGATTTCTGGTTAAAGCGCTTTTTTCGCCCCTCCGCCAGATCGGTCATGGTCTCTTTAATCATTTCAAGGTAGAGGTCGTAATAGGGGTCTTCCCCTTCGGGGTTCCCTTCGCCGGTTAACCCTTCGGTATAAAAATAGCTTTGTTCCATATCGCCCCCGCCGGTGAAAAACCGGAAAGGTTCCTCCCGAAGCGCCATTTTGTGAGCCAGGGTGGCTCCCCGGAACCGGAGCGACACAGGGCTCTTCCGCCAGAGCGGTTCCACCGATTGATCGAGCGCATTCCCCATGTCGAGTTTGGAATACCCGGCAAAAGAGGCCGAAGGATATAAATGACCGTCGGAATAAAGGCAAAGGCTCTCCCAGCAGGCATTCCCCAGATCATATTTCAGCCCCGGTCTTCCGTTGACCCGTAATTTTAACGATTCAAACTGGTCAAACAAGATTCCTTCGGATTCGCACCCCTTTTTGACCTCTTTAACCAGACCGATTAGCTCTTTTGTCGTGGGAAAGGCTTTTTCACCCTGTTCGAGAATGCGGCCTCTGCGGTGGAGCCACATCAGATGGACCGATTTCGATCCGAGGAGACGGGCCAGAGAAGGGAGATGAGCAAGGTCTTTGATGTTTTCGCGGGTTACCGCCGCCGTCAATGAAGTTTCAAATCCAAGGTCTCCGGCAATTCTCGCACCTTCCTGAATTTTTAAAAAAGTCCCTTCCCCCCGAATCGGATCATTGACTTCTTGTCTTGTTCCATCGAGACTGATCTGAAGCCTCACCTTTTCACGGGAGAGGGTCTTGAGTTCCTCCAACCGGCTTCCGTTAAAGAGGGTGGCATTGGTTAAGAGGATGAGTTCTTTTCCCTTGACCTCTGTCACATAGCGGATCAGATTAAAGATATCGGTCCGGACAAAAGGCTCTCCCCCGGTAAAATAATAACGGATGACCCCCAGACGTTCGGTTTCATCGATGATCTTTTTGATCTGATCTCCCGGTATTCCGGGATCTCCCAAGGGGGATGAAGAGACCAGGCAATGGGTACAGGTCAGATTGCAGGAGTTGTTGGTGTGGATCCAGAATTCCTTGAGCAATGGCGCTTTAAGATAAAACTCTCTCCCGGAATAGACCTGTTCTTGAAAAGGTTGAAGGGAGATCATTTGAGACCTTAAGGCTTCGCTCAGAAAAGCGTTCACATGGAGGAGCGCTTTTGACCCTTCAAGATGATACGCTCTGGCATAAAGGCTTGCCAGATCTGAAATAGCATTTTGTCCGTCGATGGAGGATAAGATAAAGGCACCTCTTCCATCGGTTGAGATCCAGTTCGGGGAGGCGCCATCTACAAAAAAATAGATGTCGTTTTTTTCAAATCGGGCCGTTTTGGGTGCAAAAAAAACGGCTTTTTCATCAAAAATTTTCATGGTGCATCTTCTCCGGATTTCTTTTTTAATTATAGGGTTTATATTAATGTAAACGGAGTCCCAAATAAACTGAAATAATCGGGTTGTTCCTATGACCTAATAAATCAGAGATATGGGGCCTTCAACAAATAAAAAGTTTCTTGTTTACCCTGAAAAAGTGGGTTAGGATAAGAAAACCTTAACCGTTTGTTCGCCTAAGAATGAAAAGAGAGTTTCATCCACTTCCATTATATTATGATATTGTAGATTCTTTTTTAGGTCCTATTCTTTTGGTTCAGAGTGGTCCCGGCATCCGGAAAATTCATTTTTTTAAAAAAAATCAAGCCTATTTGCCGGACGCTCCGGGCAAACGATCCCCCAGGCTCCTGAAATCGGCCAGAGTCGAAATTCTGGAATATTTAAATGGCCGCCGGACCGCCTTTTCTCTCCGGACAGAGAATCAGGGGAGCCCTTTTCAAAAAAAGGTCTGGGAGGCTCTTAAAACCATTCCCTATGGAGCCACCCGTTCTTATCAGGAAATTGCCGTACAAATCGAGAATCCGAAAGCGGCCCGGGCGGTTGGCCTGGCCTGCCGCCAGAACCCTCTGCCGATCATCATTCCCTGTCACAGGGTCATAGGAAAAAACGGTGATTTAACGGGGTACGCGGGAGGATTGAGGATTAAAGAAAAACTGTTAACGCTCGAATCTAAAAAAGGAAGTATTCAAGATGCTTAAAATTTATCATTACGCAAAGTGCCAGAGTTGTGTTAAGGCCAGAAAACTTCTTGCTCAGAAAAAATATCAACTGGAAGAAATCGATATTACGACTTCACCCCCGTCGGCTCAGGAGTTAAAATCGTTCATTAAGCTGAGCGGGAAACCTTATACCGATTTTTTAAACCGGAGCGGAGTCCAATACCGGGAGAAAAATATGAAAGAATGGGTTAAAAAGCTTTCGGAAGATGACATCATTCAAATGTTGAGCAAAGAAGGCAGGTTGATTAAACGTCCGATTGTGACCGACGGGAAAAAAGTCACCGTTGGTTTTAACGAAGCCGCGTTTAAAAAAATCTGGGAATAAAAGTCCCCTGTTTTCGGTTTTAAATCAAACAGTTATTTTAAGTTGACTCTTTTCTTCCTTTTATGGTAAATTTTAACGCTTTGGAAGTGGAGGAGTCTCATGTCTTATGCAATTATTGAAACCGGCGGAAAACAATATCAGGTAACCCCCGGC
>JBGPKT010000029.1:0-22848 GCA_041486115.1 Nitrospiria bacterium
AGAAATTGGAGCCATTCATCCCACCCGATTCCGAGATATTCTATAACTTCCTGCCAGAAAAAGAGATAGAGGTCGGTCCGCTTTTCCGGATGAACCAAGATTTGCGAGCTGTAAGCATCGGCCTCCTGAATCAAAGCGACCAGCTGGCAGTCGGTCATATCCTGGTCGGTCTGGTGTTTTTCTATCAGAAGCTTTGCTTTATACCGGTATAGATGGATCCTCTTGTCCAAGAGCATACGGTAAGCTTCCAGACCTTGTGTCCTGATGAAAAGATCAGGATCTACCTTCCGGGAAGGGACAGTCGGATCTGCCATATTCTCCGGCGGAATCATAAAGACCGGGAAGGGGGCTGTAGACAGTTTCTGGATCGCATGGAGGGTTCCCTGGTAACCTGCTCCTTTGGGACCATCGTAATCAAGATTAATGGTCAGGCTGCCGCATCCAGAAAGATTCAGGCTGTCGATCTGGTCGCATTTGAGCATGACCCCTCCCATCGCAACCGCTCCATGTACTCCGAAGCTCTTTAGAACAATCGCGTCGAGGATCCCTTCAACCAGGATTAAGTCATTCCCCGAGGTGGAGTTCATTCCATAAAGGACTGACTTCTTTCCCCCTTTTAGCATAAGATATTTTTCGGCATTTTCCGTTTTGCCTGTAATATCCCTGCTCCAGAAGTTGATGATCTGTCCCGAGGTATTGCGCCACGGACCGATAATCCTTCCTTCCCATCTTGAATCGGACAGAATTCCAGATTGTTCGATTTCATCTTTTCGGAAACCGGAGAGCTTCAGTTTACGGAAAAGATCAGAGAGCGAGGTAAGATATCCAATCTCGAGGCCTGGAAGGTCAAATCCAGTTACCCCTCGTGTCTCTTCCAGATAGATTCTCCCTTTTTCTCCCCTATCTCCAAGAAGTTCAACATGGGTCAGATTATGGACCGCTTCGAATAACTCCTGCTGTCGGTCTTTTGGGGTGGGGGTGATTTCAGGAAATTGGGCACCGGCAAGAGAGGCCAGCCTCCGGACAGCCTCAACAAACTCCTTGCCTCTGGGGGAGGAGGTTCCCGAAACATAAGCGAGCCAGGTGAGAAATTCAGCGCCATGGATTACCAGTCCAAACGGGGTGTTCTGATAGGCCAGCACTCGGTCTGGCCGGGGCGAACCAGGAAGGTTACGGGTGATTGACTCGACTGTCGCTACCCAGAATCTTCCTTTTTGCTTGAAACCAAACTCTGGAAAAGCGGTATCGAGCCGGTTCCAGAGAGCGGGAAAAATCTCCTGTTCAAGAAACTGGCTCAGATTGTGACTGTTCGCCTGCATGAGTTGTTTCTCCTTTCTTTTTACTTTTTTTCGCTTTCGGTTGTTTTTCGATATCGGTAACCACATCCTCAGGGTTCCCGATCGCAAACTTGGTCTGGGCCTTTTCGGTCGTGTTGGCTTTGAACAGACCGTAGGTTTCAGGATACTTCTTAATAAATTCCTCCATCGACGTGGAAGTGACGTTATACAACCCTGTTACGTCATATTGGTTTCCCATCAACGTATCGACGATGGTTTTGCCGTCATAACACCTTTTCGACTCAGGAAAATATCCTACGATCTTGTCGTTGACTCCGATAGGACCATGCACATCGATCCAGGATTTCAGAAGTTTTTGGTGTTTATCGTAGGTCCGGGAGAGAGCCACATACTCTTCCGCGATTCTCTTGGCGTGAGAGGCATCTTGAATCACCTGATCGGTCGCTTCGAGTTTTCTAGCCAAAGGGCAGCGGATCGGACAATAGTTACAAACATCTCCAGGCTGTGTTGGCCAAGCTTTATCGTTGTCCAGACCTTGTGCAACCCTCGCTTCGATCTGATCTGAAATTTCCCGGAGCGTTCTTTCCACATAAGCCACTTCATCACGGGTAAAGATAACCTGTGTGGTTTTCTTATGACGCACAAACCGGAACCTGACTTTTACGGTATGTACCCATTCGTAGATATGAAAGATGGCCCATGCATAGATTTTGGCCTGAAGGTCTTCTTTCAGCTCCCCTTCCGGCATAATCCGCCATGAGGACTTGTAATCTTCGACAATAGCCACCCCTTCGTCAGCGAAACTTAAGAGATCAAGGCGGGCCCTGAACCAGATCTCATCCCGTTTTTCTTTCGGAACGATGTTGAGATCCCAATCAAGGTCAATCGCCAGTTCTGCGTCAACGATCCGTTCGACATCGAATTCAGTCGACCTTGCGTATCCTACCGACAGGTTCCAGAGTTCCTGTTTCAGTTCAGGAACCATCGGCCGTTCAATCCACATCCGGTCAAAGAGCGTCGCGGCAAATGCAAAGTCCGCTCTCTGTCCGGTATTGAGGAGGTGATTGACATATTCCTGCAAGTAGGAATGAATCCAGAGACCCCGTTCTGCCTCCTGTCCATTTAAGGTGGTGATTTTCCTTAACACCTTTTCCCTAAAATAATGGGGGCATCGGTGCAGGTCGATCCGGGAATTAGATAACGCTATTCGTTTTTTTACTGCTGGTACTGACATACCCTTCTCCTTTCAAAAACAGAAAGCCCTCCTGGAATGACACTTCCCTGGAGGGCTAAACTGTTATATTGTCAAATGGTTATTATTGAACTCGCATCGGCATGATAATACTTAGGAAATTCTCGTCGGATGGATCTTTGAAAGCGGTTGGACTCAAAGAATCATTGAGATTAACCGTCACCTCTTCGTGTTTAATCGCCAAGAGCGTATCCAGGATATAGCGAGAATTGAAGCCTGTTGCGATCTTTTCTCCGACAAAATCCACGGCGACATGATCTTCGGCGGTTCCGGAATCCTTCGATTGGGTTGATAAAACACCCTTTTCTTCATCGATCTCCATTTTGATCCCTTTAATATTTGCATCTGCCAGCAATGACACTCTCCGGATGGCCTGGGTCAGGTCATCCTTCCGGAATGTGGCTTTCCTGGAAAAGGAATTAGGAACGATTTTGGCGTAGTCCGGGTAAGTCCCTTCCATCAACCGCGCGGAAAACCGGATAGGTCCGATGGTGACAATCAGCTGGTTTTGACCATTTCCAAGATGAATGGTTTCAGCTTCCCCTTCCGAAACAAGTTTTTTTATTTCCAAAACGGCCTTTTTGGGAACAATCAGTTTTTTTTCAAGAACCGGTTCGATCCCCGGGATTTGAGGGGTGATCGAAGTGACCTGGCCTGCCGCAATCGCCAGCCGATGTCCATCCGTTCCGACAAACCGGACACTTGCACTCGATTCGTTGGCCCGGTAGAAGAGCAGCATTCCATTTAAAACATAACGGCTGTCATTCTCTCCAATGGCAAACGCGGTCTTTTTGATCATCTCCAAAAAACTCTCGGAAGACATTTCAAACCCGAATTCCTCCTTGACGGCCGTTTGAACCGGGTAATCCTCCGCCTTTAAAGCCTGGAGCTTGAATTTGGATTTTCCGGACGACAACTGGACTGTCTGATTTTCCAGAAGCGACAGAGCAACCGGCCCGTCAGGAAGCTCTTTGACGATTTCATACACTTTCCGGCTATCGAGGGTCATCTTTCCCTCCTCAAGAACCTCCGCAGTACAAGGGACATGGAGGGAGATTTCAAGGTTGGTGCCAAAAAGAGTGATCTGGTTGGCTCTTGCGGATTCAATCAGGACAGAACCGAGAATCGGGGTGTTGTTGTTTTTCTCGATAATGCCCTGAAGTTTGGTGATGGCTTTGAAAATTTCTTTCCGTTCGATATTGAATTTCATCGAGATTGTCCTTTCTTATTAAAATTAAGAAAGAGGGAAGACAAACAAGGTCACCCCTCTTTCATTGGGATTAGAGTTATTTAGCTTCCGCGAGAACTTCGACGACTTCGAACCCCTGTTCCCTGGCTTTTTGGATCAGCTGGGTTAAAAGATCCGGAAGCCGGTTCTTGTAAAAATCAATCTGTCCTTTCTGGCGGGCGGAAGAGAAATTCAGTGTGGTGAACAACCCATGCATATCCATATCCGGATTACCTGACAGGCAAATCTGGTTGGGGTTATCGGTTTTGAGAGGTTCCACGGCAGGTTTTTCAACCGGTTTTACAACAGTTTCTTTGACAACCGGTGCGGAGGGCGCGGCCGATTTTACGTTCTTCCCTTCGATTGCGGATAGTTCCGCTTTTTTAGAACTCAACTCTTCTTCCACCGCTTTGCTCGACACCTCCATTCCGGCAGCCACAGGATAAAACTCTGCCACAGTCTCCAGCGCTTCATCTTGGAGATCGGTTCCTTCAGTAATATCCTTGCGGCGGGCATCCTCTATAGCTCTCCGGTCGATCGTGGAAACCGCTCTGAGATTCCGTTCATCCACTGCCAGCATTCGAAGTTCCTGCGGTTTCCCCTGGTAAACCACCGCGACTTTGTAATTGACGGTCGTTCCAGTGGGTGTCTGATCCCGAGTCGGAATGAGTTTCAACCTCAGGATCATGCCGGCCAGAATTCCTCCGGTCAACGAGGAGAGCAATTCCAGCGAAGAGATAATGTTCCGGATAGATTCCCAGGATGTCGTTTTAAAGGCAAACACCCCGCCGATCATGTTCTTCTGGGGGAGGATGGCATACAGTTTTCCCTGCGGTTTGCATTGGAGTTTAAGATCGGCTTGCTTTTTCTGATAAATCGGGCAGGTCAACGGATCGCAGACAATCTCTTTGGCTTCCCGGATTGCGATTTCTCCATTTCCCCGGCAGAAAAGCTTGGATCCTTTATATGCGGCGAGGTAATGGGGAAAGTTAAGATCGATTTGGTCATATTGCAGCATGATCTGGATATCGGTCGGTTTGTCACCGAGGATCTTCATCATTTCTGCGTCGGTCTTGAAGTTATCCGAGTCATCCACCTCGCGGGTCACAATCTCGAAATGGTCCAGCTTTTTCGGTTGGCGGTATTCCACACTATTAACGCTTTTCTTCATCTCCCCTTTTTTACCGATTTTGATGTAGCCCATCACAGCCAATCCTCTGGACAAATTCTTGATGCTAGTAAACATGGTGATTCCCTTTCTTTTAAAGTAAAAAAGCCCGTTAGGGGGTTTAGTCCTAAACAGGCTTTTTACAGGTTTGTATTTTTATTATTTAAATATTGGCTAAACGACCCCGTCGGGAATAGAATCGCTACACCGTGTTGGCTTACTGTTCCATCCTTCCCGCATCTCTTCAATAAACAGGGACGGTATTCCACGGTTTCTCCCGCGATATTCAACCCAGGAGATGACCAGTTTTGAAATCGCTCGGGTGGACGCGACATACATCAGCCGGCGTTCTTCTTCGATGCTGCTCCGGACATGAGGGATGACGCCATGTTCTACCCCCGCCAGAAAGACATGGTCAAATTCCAGACCTTTGGCGGAATGAAAGGTCAGCAGCAGCACACCCTTATGGTCTGACACCATTGGCGTCAGGGTTTCCAAAGCCAGCTCGTTCACAAAGTTTAGAAGTGTTGCGCCGGATCCGTACTGATCCTCGTACCCTTGAGCCATGTCGATCAACGTCTGAACAATCTGTTTTTTCCGGTCGAAGTGTTCGGACCCGTATTGGGAATGAAGATAAGCCTCATATTCAATTTCCTTAAGAAGGGATGAAATGAGGAGCCCCGGCCGGGAAGGGTAACTTTTGAGGGTGTCTCTCATCCGGGAGAGTTTCCGGGTGAATTCCGACAAAACCTCTTCCCTCTCTTTCCCTAAGAGACCCTGGGAAATTGCCTCCTCCGAGGCCTCAATCAACGGGATGTGCCGCTTTTGGCCGATTTCCCGGAGCGCTCCAATGACCCCTTCTCCCAGTCCCCGTTTAGGAACCATGAGAGCACGCTCAAACGCAACATCAAGCGTGGGGAGGCAGATCAACTGCAGCCATGAGGACAGGTCTCCGTACTCTTTCGTCTGGTAGAAGTCGATTGCCGGACGGTATACCGGAATCTTCTTCTCTACCAGAGATGTCCGGATCGCTTCCAGAATTCCCCGGGTGCGCGCCAGAACCGCGATATGGGAAGGTTCTGTTTTGAGAATCGCGTTTTTGATCTCGGAGACAATCCAGATTACCTCTTCTTCCGGAAACCTGAATCCTTTGACCGTAATGACGCCGTCCCCGCTTCGAGCGGATTTCAGCGCCTTGTCGATAACCCGGCTGGTGTTGTTTTTGATCAGGCGTTGGGCGCTCCGCAAAATCGTTTCCGTACATCGATAGGAAACATCCAGACTCACGATATGCGGGAGATAAAGATCGTTAAACCGGTTGAAGATTTCCGGTGACGAGCCCCTGAAATTGTAGATCGCCTGGTCATCGTCACCGACAACCGTCAGGGGAATTTCTTTTCCCGCAAGCGTCTTAACCAGAGAATACTGTGCAGGATCCAAATCCTGAAACTCATCAACTAGGATATATTTGAGGTTTCGTTTAACTTCCCGGCTGACGGCAGGGACCTGTTCAAAGAGCGCCCGGGTCCGGTGGATCAGATCAGGAAAGTCGACCAGCCGGAGAAAATCGAGCTGGGTGACATAGGCCTGGTAGACTGAAACCATATTTTTGTCGGTATACGCTAATTTCTTTTCAGGATCTTCCGAGGTTTTGACCTGGTCGATAAATCCAAGGATTGCCGGGATCTGAAACTGGTTTTCGGAGAAGCCGCAGGACTTCAGGGCTTCAAGGGCATATTCCGACCGGACCTTCCCTGACACAATCCCGCTTGGCTTCCATTCGACCGGGGCAAACTCCCTCAAGATCATCAGCGCCATCGAGTGGATAGTCCGCACCCAGATGAGCGATTCGCGCGGAATCGTTAAGGACAGCCTGTCTTTCATCTGATTGGCCGCCATGGTAGAAAAGGTGATTCCCATAATTTCCCTCGGATTGACCTTCTTGTCTTCAACCAGATAGGACACCCTGCCGGTCAAGACTTTGGTTTTACCGGTTCCGGCGCCCGCCAGGATCATCAGGTTGCCGTGGTTGTAGGTTATGGCCTCTTTCTGTTTGTCGTTGTATTCAGATAGATCCATCTATCCCTCCTTTATATTAATGTGTGGTGAAATATTGTTTCGGTTCGTATAAGTCATACACGCCGATAGCCTTGGCAAATTGGATCAGCTCTTTATGGTTTTCCAGAAGCTCCTGGTACGCAAACCAGAGCGCTTCTTCTTGCCGTTTGGGTATCGTCGGAGCAATCGATGTGGCTGGAACTTCGTTGGGTTCCATGGTTAATCATCTCCTTTCATGGACACTTTGGGTAAAGTCGTTGCGATTGTCATAATGCCGGCCTTCTTGACCATCACATAGCAAATCGTCTTTTTCTTGATGGAACGTTTTGGCGGGCGTTTAATAATCTGTAAAAGATTCATGTGAACCTCCTTATTAAAAACAAAACCCGGAAGGAAATCCTCTCCGGGTTTAAGGTTAATCTGCCTGGCATCGTTAAAATGTTCTGACTTAAGGTGTGGCGGTTTAAATGGATACAGTTTTTTAGTTCCTCTACTGCTTCTACCAAATATACTGCACCATTATATTAGCTACTTTATCCTCTATATCCCATATTCCCCAACAAGTGGGATGACCAACTTTTAGGATTTTCCCTGCGACTAAACAGGCTATATAATCATCCTGTTTCAAATTTATTTCTTTCCTGCATTTGGAGCATTTCATTAACCCGCTTCGTTTTGCTTTGGTGTCCCAAACCATTCTTCATACCTCCCTTTTTTATTTTCCTGCCGTTAAGTAATAATCGTCTTGTATCATCTATTGTTTGGGCCAAATCCAGATTTCGTATCGTGTCTTGTCGGGATCGTCATGAAGCATCACCGCAATACTGGTTTCATGATCGGAGCGGCCCATCCGATATCCCATTACGAAATGTTCTGCGGCAGGCAAATTCTCAAATCCGACAAGAAATCGCCATCCAATCTGTTCCATGTACTCCTTCGCCTGCTGGTTGCTCGGAACGGTGTGATAATGGAGGGCGCGCCCGGATGATTGTGGAGCGCTTTTCATCGCTGCGATCTCGGATTTGATTCGATTGACTGCCGAATCCCTCAAGAAACAGCAAAGCGGGAGCACACTCGGAAGGACTTCAGGAATTTTGGAACTGAGCGCCGGGGTTTTATTTTCATCGCTGTATCCGCAGAATTCCTTAAAGAGTTGATTGTTGATGGTTTCGGTGACAAGCCGGTTAATGAACGCCATCTTATCTTTGGCATCTACACCGGCTCGATGTTTGTCGCAGAGGAAATGATCTGATTCTTTTAAATGGAAGATCATGTAGTGTCTCCTTTCTTGAAAAAAGAAAAGCCCGGAGGGATCAAGATCAATACCCATCGGGCTTTCTTCAGATTGTTATTTTGTTGTTAAAAGTCAGACCGCTTTCAAGGCTCTCGGTTTTCTCATTTTAAAGCCCATCCGAGACCAGACCTCCCGGTTTACTTTCAAAGGACTGACGACCAGAGACTCGAGGTTAACGAAACAGCCATGCGCCGTTAGAAACCCATCTTTGAATCCTGTCCGGAGGATATGGACCGCGTAATCGGCGATGATGGGATTGATCATCAGGTCCTGCGATTCGAGGGCTTCGGCCAAGGAACAGGAAGGACCCTGTTTTTCTTCATTGACCTGGGTCAGATCGTAAAGGTCGGTAATGCAGGGCAATTTGGAAACTGCTTCGACCCCTTCCATTTTGGGTTGTGGATGATGTCCAATGGTCCCCATAACGATCTGTCCAGACCTCTTCAAATTTCCGACATCTAGCCAGTATGCGGTTCGGTAATGACTCGATCTTTGAAGAAGGTTTTGAATCTCCAGGCGAGCCTTTACCGTATCTACCGCGGAGATGACCAGGTCAAAACCGATTTCGTTGTTAAAGACATCCGGGACGGAATCCCATGATAGTCCCCAGAATTGGTTGTTTCGAGTCACCAGGACGGTGGCTTTATTGAATCCAATATCGGAAGGGCTGAACAATTGCCGCCCGATATTGGATTCCGAGACGGTGTCCGGATCAAAGACTGTAAGGTGGAACCCGGGATGTCCTTCTGCGGCGAGAGCTGCGTAAAGAACCGCCAGATTTGTTAACAATCGGCTCCCTGTTCCACCGCATCCGGCCAAAGCCACTTTAACTTTTGAATAGCCGGGGTCGACAAGTTTTCGTGCAAGATAGTGTCGCATGGGAACCTCCTATTCGAAAAAGAAGCCTTCCAGACAGAGCCGGAGGGTCAGTTTAGAATTCATCCCGGAGTCAAAGGAAAAGATCCCGGAATAATACATCCCCCCCTGATCATCATGGTCGTCGGTTCCTGAAAAATGCGCCATGTTGAAAGGGTGGGAGTGAAAATCCATCACAAGCGAAGTCCCTTCCGGAAGGACCGGGACTTTATATCGGACAGAAACCTCGGTCGCCTCAATGACCTCAAGCGGAAGATATTCGTATCCGCCCTCTTCATCCCAGACGATCCATCCGACCCATTCTTTTGAGATTTTAGCTTTACGGGTCGCTTCGTTCCTGCATAGCTCGATCAGTTCTGGCGGGACAGGTCCGCTGACAAGAACGGTCACTGAATTCACCCGTCCGTAAGGGAGGGGTCCGGGGGAGAACCAGAGCGGAAATCGAAAATGCCCCCAGGGAGGTTTTGCTTCCAGCCATAACCCGTTCCTTGCCATCAGAAATCGCCGGTAACCAATTGCGAGATCGGGAAGGGACGAGTAAATCGGGACCATCAAGGTTGGACATCCGTTTTGCAGGATCAGATCTTTTCTGTCCAGATCTGTTATTGTTTGTAAAAGACTCGTCATAAATTTTCCTTCCCTTTTTTGAGCGCTTCTATCAGTTGTTTAATTGTTTTGGGTGATGGATTCGGTAGAAGTTGATCTTCCGGAAATATTGTTTCCTTCTTTGTGATCCGCTCCTTCCAGAAATGGGAGAGCGTTTCCGGCCCGGCAATCCGCTGTTCGTTTAGACGTTCCTCTGAAAAAGCGGAGGTGTAAACGGCGGCCTCCCATTCGTCATAGGCGTTGTTCTTCGCTGGATGGCGCGCGCTCCCAAGACAGAGATCATGCCCGGTCATGTTGAAGAAGGGAGCGACATAAAGCTCCGTTTCCAGTGTCGGTCGCACATCTCCCTTTACGGCAAAGAGCGCCGAGAGATCTTCATTCTGGGTCACAAAAACCAGACCGGGCCAGGGAGCGATCCTGTTTGAAATTTTAATCTGTCCGGTGAAGAACATCGGACGGACAGCAGGCGGGGCCCACCAGATGTCGGGACCATGAATCGTTCCGGAGCTCCCCAGTATTCCTCCGTTAAGGAAAGTCATGTTGCCGATCATTGTGGGAAGGACCGCCTTGCAAATAACCTCCAGCGCCTCGCGGGTTAATGGCTTTCCTGCACCAAGAATCGCCTCTCCTTTCGACTCAAAAACATCATGAATCTGGAAGAAATAGTCGCTATCCGATTTATAAAGTGTCATCGCTTGATTGAGCGTGTAAATCTTGTTCATCAGGTTTGGCCTCCTTTCTGGTTAACTGGTCGATGATTGAAAATATCCTCTCGTACAAGGAGAGAGTCCGGATTTCGCTCCGAAACCGGTCGAGCCTTTTTAGAATCTGGTTCCCCTTGAGATATTTCGGATCGGTTATAAGAAACTCAAGCTGCTCGCCAAAGATCGCTCCGCCTCCCTGCCAGTAGTCATTCATCTCCTCGTAATGGTAATCGGTAAGGTCATCGGTCCCGGTGTACAAAATCGGCATGATCCTCCCCAGCTCGATATGCATATCTTCATGCTCGGTTGGAGCGAATTCGAAGATGACCTCGGACTGAAGAACCTCGACCACTGCCCTTAACAATTCAACGGCCATGTTTTGTTTCTCTCCTCGTGGCTTGAGCCGTTGAACCATTTTTGTGAATAAAGCAATCCGCTTTTTCATCTCCCCGTCTTTACAGCGGATAAAGGGAGAGACGGCCGGCCCGCATTTCTCATACTTTTTTCTCATTTCGGGGACCTCTGCCTCGTCGTACATTATCTCGAGATGATCATCCAGCATATATTTCACATCCTCCCAGTTCATGAGAGTTCTGCTCCCCATCAGAATCAGGGCTTCCTGAACAAGCGCCTGAAGCTTTGTGGAGATCGGTTTAACCGCTTCGAGTGTCTCCACAAAGAAGATCGGATAATAATTATCTCCAAAAGCCCAGACCAGGATCTTGAGCAGACCTTCTTCCGTGATCCCCACCTCGACCGTTGCCGGGAGTTTATATTCCAGAATGGTCTGGTTGATCATTCTTTCGATCCCTTTGATAATATCGGCCGTGATCTGATTGATTTTTGTTCCGGAAGGCCAGACGACATCCCCCGGGGAAAGGAGATGATGATAAACCTTTCCCCAGAGAACGATGTTGTCCGGATCGGCAAAGAGGACCGACGGCATGATCTGAAGCTGCACCCCTTTGAGCGATGGGAATTTCAGGGGAGAATAGGCAGGGACAAACGGTGGGGAAGAATCGGGGTACCCTCTTTTTGCAGAATTTTGTAGAATTGATTGGTCTCTCCTTGCGTTAAGCATTTGCCCTCCTTTTTAGCCTGGTGATTTTCAAGAGAACCGGCAAAACCCTTTTTAGCCAGACGTTCCAGCGTGATCGGTTGATTAATAACAAGCTTCCCTCCCCCTTTCGTCCCAACCGAACGTGTGAAGGTGTAGAGGATTTCATTCCCTTTATATTCAGGTCCCTCGATAACCGATTGCGTCAATTCCGGATAGAGTGTGGAATAAAATTCTTTGACCTCTTCCGGACTTTTCTGGGTGTCCGGTTCTTCTAATTTCATGTTGTTATACTTAAAAACTCTTTTCATATTTTCGACATTAACGGTCATAACATCCTCCTGTGTGATTAAAGAGTGAGGAAGAATATCCAGAAACCGGATATCCTTTCCTCTATTTTAGTTGCTTGTTAAAAGAGGCTTAAAGCAGGGGCTTTGACTTCCGGTTTAGGCTCTTCTTTCTTTGTTTCAGCCGCTGTTTCCGTCCCGGGATCATCCCCTTCGCCTTCACCACCTTCCTCTCCTAATACCGCTTGTGTGGCCGTTGGCGAGGCGGGTGATTTGTTGACTTGTTTGGAAGCGGTACTATTGCTCTTTGGATTGTTCTTGGAGGCCTCGGCAATCTTTTTGGAGGCTTCGGCTTTAGCTTTGTCGAGCGTGGCCTGGGTCTCCTTATCGATATTTTCGATCTGTTCCTTGAGCGTTTTGGCCACGGTGATCGTTTTGGTCAGATAGGCCATGAAATCCTGATCGAGACTTTCAGGAGCGCCGGTCACCGTTTTAGGGGAAAGCGCTTCCTGAAGCGTTTCATTCTCCCTTTTGCTGTCGGATTTGGGATATCGGGGATCGATAACGATGGTCAGTTGGCCGTCTTTGGTCCGGGTGAAACAGAGAACCAGGGAGCCGTTCTCGGGAATAAGATTGCTAATCTGGGATGCATTTAACATGGGTGATACCTCCTGTATGGTTAGATGGGTTGAAAAACAAAGGCCTGCGGGTGTGAAGCACACCTCTCCAGGCCTTGTTGGGAATGATCTGTTGTATTGTTGCTATTTGAGTTTGATGATTTTTACGGATTTATTTTTGAGGGTGACGGAAACCGATTTTTTCCGGACCTGAATCGACCGGATATTGCTGGCAGTGATTCCTGCTGTGGTAAATCCCTCTAATAGCTTCCAGAGAGGGTACCGCTCGACCAATTTCATTAAATCCTGATCGATATTGCTGTCAAAATTACATTGCTGTGAATCAAAGGTATCGCCATCCTCGTAATAAAAATATCTACTGAAGACAATCCCGTCGATTTGATGAAAATCGGTGGGGTCGTCCGCGTAATATACCGTTCCGTCGCCAGTGTCGTTCGCATCGAATAAAACCGTGACCGGCTTGCTTCCGGTAATCACCGCTTTTTCCCAGGACAGTGTGCCGGAATAATCGGCATCAGGGACCGCTTTGACATCGATTGCCACCTCGATCGGACTGACGGTAAGCCATGCCGGATGCCGATTGGGAACTTTCAGGGACACCACCACCCCTTCCGGAAGGACAATATCCTCAGACGTTGATTCCTCTCCGTTGATCGTCAGTTTTAATATTTCTCCAGTGATCTTTCCCCCTTTAATCACAAGCTGGACAGAAGTGGAATCACCGGTCCAATGAGAGTCATGATGATAAGGTTCGACCTCTTCGACATAGAAACAATCAAGGTGGTCGAGCACTTCCTGGGACGCCAACTCCTCCATGATCTTCATGGCGGCTAATACTTGGGGAAGACTCTTGTCAGAGGCAGTCTGGACCAGATCCCTAGAGTAGGCAATCACCTTCTCCTTGCAAAAGGCATAAAAGGACACGAGTTTGTCATCGACCTTGATCGTTTCCCGGTACGGGAGAACCGGCGTGACAGGAGATCCAGAAGTCACATCAAGGATGATTTGAGGATAGCTAAAACCGCGATCCTTTTCCTTGATAGGGATCCCGTACCAGATGACCCGGAGGTAATGGATCATATGCTCTTCGTCTTTTGGGAACCATCTGTCCGGACGGATCAGAAGGACATTCCCCTGATAGTCGGTTTTAATATGGGCATTTGCATACTCAATCTCCGGCAAGATCCGTGGAATTCGTTTTCCATTAACCATGATGATCAAAGGAAAATATTGAAGGAGCTCCTCAGCGTGGTCCAGGAGGGGCTTCCTAATTTCAGGGTTTAGTTCAGCCCTGATTTCAAAACCTCTGGCCCGCCGGTCGTTAGGATCAACACGTTCAAGAAGGCAGTCCCGGTATCCTTTATCGTTGAGAAACTTCCCCGGCTCGAATTCGATGCTCCCGAAAATGCTCTTAATCTTTATTTGGCTGCATAAAGAGTAGAGAAAGAAAAGTCCCCAGCCCGCAGGATTTTCGTTTTCTTCAATCTCGTTGCTCCAATCAGACTCGGCAAGGATAAAAAGCGGGAGTGGATCTGTTGCGCCGTGGCCGTTGTCTTTCACAATCAGATGATTATCCTTCTCCTTGAAACTCATCCCGGTTGCCCCTGCCCGCTTGCTGTTCTGAGCCAATTCGATCAAAACCGATTCGGCGTTTCCAAAGAAAGTGGGGAGTTTAGAAAATAAACGCTCTTCGTTAATCATATTGCTTGTCATAAAACCTCCTTAATGTTTTGTCGTTGAGTTTATAAAAAAGTAAAGCCCGCAGCGGTATAAGCCCACGGGCTTCGAGTGATCTGAAATAAAAAAAGCCCGATGGGATTATTGAAAAATCCTGCCGGGCTTTGAGTTGGCTAAGTTGTGTGTTACTGTTTAGGCGGGACGGCTCTCCAGGGCGGAAATCCGTGTTTCGTGATTGTCTAATTTAGACGTGTGTCCAGTAATTGCCACTTTCAGATCGGCTACACCCTCGTCGATCTTACGGGTTAGGCGCTTTTCGACATCGTCTATTTTCTTGTGTAACCGCTTGCTCTCATCGGCGCTTTCCTTAAGTGCTGGAAGAATTCTGTCCTCGTGGTCGAGACGGATATCTGCAACATCCAGGTCCAATTTTGTCATTTTGGCGTCCATCTTCTCAAACCGCTGGTCGATCTTCTCAAACAGGGTATCGTGGATTGAAAGTTTATCGACAACCTTGTTTAGAGTCAACTGAATGGAATTCAGTGTCGCTGTCGGCGGCTTGATGGACTTACCTTTAGCCGGTTTTGAGGCAGGTTTCAATTTCGTTTTTCTGGCAGTGAGCTTCTTTTGAACCATTTGTGTCTCCTTCTTTTAGGGTGAATGTTAGATGAATTGTTTTGAGAAATCAAGGACAATAGAATCTACTTGGATATCCCTTTTTCCAACTCATGACTGTCGGCCAGGGCTTTGAGAATGGGCACTGCAGAAGTCAGCTCAAGGCCATGAGAGACTTCTTCCGAAACCCGTTTCTTCATCAAGGCCAGATGGTTATCCCGGTATTGTTCGTGCGTGATGTTTTTGCGTTTTTTCATTCAAGCTCCCTTCTTATGAATGGTTAATGTTTAGACGAAGAGAGAGGGTTGGACGGGATATTCTCTCTTATTGATCGGATAAGCCGGTTCTTTCACTTCGGGTTGTTCTAAACCGGAGTCCGGAGGAAAGAGGAGGGGTGATTCCGGCTTGTCGGAAGTTTCTGGTTGTTCCGATAGGTTCGATTGGTTTTTCAACCGATGATTCCAGAAGCCATACACATGCGCCGGTGTCACCCATGGTTCTCTTATCTCCATCGTCAGGGAATTCCCGGTATAGACGATTGCGGGGATATGGAGCAACGTAAACTGGATATACGCCATATGGGCGGCGGTGGCACTGATGTCAATCGCCGTCACATGGAGGCGTTGCTGGTAGTTGATTTTATTTTTCAGACACGCTTTCGCAAGGCCGATCACCATTGCTCCTGCTCCGCAGCACGGCTCAACGGTGGTCGCAAATCCCCTCTTCTCGATTGCTTCTTCGATGCCGGCCAGATTCATTTCCGCCATGAGGTGACAGACATGAAAAGGAGTAAAAAATTGACCATGCCAGTGACTCGCTAATTCCAGGCCCATAAACATCTCTCCGAGGAAGTCGCATTCAGCACCTTCAAGAGCCATGGCGGTAATCCCAAGGAGTTTCGGCAGGATTTGGACCTCCTCGGGTTGATATCGGACGACTATTTCTAAATACCGCTTTTCCCTTTCCTGATCGGGACAGATCGCATTGGAAAGGGAGATTGCCGCCATCTCGCAAAAGTCTGAAAAGACCTCCCAGAGATGCTTGGAGTGTGAAACCGATCGGATTGTTTTCTCAAATTCCTTGTGATATTCGGTTTGCATTCAACCTCCTCCTTTACATGAATCGCTCAGGTCGAAGAGGCTTGGAGCGAGGGTCCCTTCCAGAGCAATCTGCCGTTCAACTTCGCGAAGTGTGTTGTCCAGCTCCTCCTTCGTTATTTCACCGTTAAACATTTTCCGAAGGTTAGAAAAACAGATATCCTTTACATCATTAGATTTAAGTTGATGCATGAGACGCTCCTTTCCTGGATAATGGTTTGTGGCAAGTATTGCACCTGGTAGAGCTCTTTGGTCTGTTTCCGGCCATGATGATGGCACTCCACCCAGTACGTTTCTTTGAAAAGGTCGATTTTCTTCTTGATGACCCTGGACCTAAGCAATGCTCCGCCTTTAAGTCTCAGGTCATAAGGTGTGATCGCTTCTTTGAGGGTGGCGCGGTCTGTCACGGTAATAATTGGGCCGTTGAGTATCATGGTAAATCTCCTTTTTGAGTTAAAATACGTGGATGAAAAGACCCGGGCTTCGGGCGGTTAAAAAGAACATCCTGTTATCTGACCGGGTCAGACCGGCGTTCCCATTGGCGGATGTTTTTATAGAGTGTTAGATCGAGAGATACTTCAGGATATTTCTTTTACTGATGTCTCTCCATTTGCGAGCTTTGGACTTGAGATACCCAAGGGCCAGACGGTCTTCGGGGGAAAGCAACTCGAGTCCACGAAAGATCGCAGAAGGATCATCCATCGCGAGTTGATGACAGATTGCTTTGGCTTTCCTGGAGGCTTGCTCGTGAATGACAGTCATTAGATTATTGTTGTTTTCGGTGACGTTGACCTTGGTGTTTAAAAACATTTTCATGATGAATCTCCCTGTTGAAATGAAAAAGCGGCCGGGAGTGATCCCAAAGCCGCTTTTAAAGTTTTTAATAATTTTTATCTTTTTTTGTTGCGCAGTAGTTTTAAAATGCTACACTGAAATTGTTGGTTTCAGTTTAAACATTGTTTTCTCCTTGTAGAAGGGATGGTTGTTTTAGCGAACAATCATCCCTTTTATTTTACGTTTTGCAGCCCTTCACACCTCCTTTCGTCGTTTGCCAGATCTGCCACCAGGATCTTTGCTTTTAGTACCGCTTTCCCCAAGGGGGTGAGCGTTGCCAAATACTGTTGCCGGCGCCGGATCATTAATTCGTTTTTGAATGTTTCTCTGTCCATTTGAATATTTCTCCTTTCCTTTCGTCGAATGTGGATTAAGCGACTTTCAGTTCGTGAGGCTTTTTGAAGACCCATTTTCTTTGACGCCTGATATTAAGATGCGTGACTCCGATACTCCGTGGTCTCCAACCGCAGTTCACGCATCGGATCTCTTTGACTTTCCCATCTGTTGTGAAGGCGATATTCGGTTCCACTAATCCTTTGGAACCGGTTTTGGTAGAACATTTTGGACAGTGCATTGGTTATTTCCTTTCTCTTTTTGTTTGGGTTGAATTATTTGTTAGAATGTTTGGTAAGCCTGTTCCATTGCAACTTCTGCCAGGACTTCGGACCGATCGACGCGGATCACCAGTAAATCGCTTCCCTTTTTCCAACATTTTGGGAGCGTGTCTTTGACCCAGGAGGTCGATACGACTTTCCTGCCGTCAAAGGTTGTCGAGCAAGTAGCGGAACAATTGCAGATTTCTTTTCTTAACGTCAGTGTCTTCATTGAAGGTCTCCTCTATGGTTAGGGTTGATTGTGTAATTGGAATAATCCTGGTAGTTGTTCTTTTGCGCTTATCCGAGGACAAACATCACCAGGATAAACAGATACATAAATACTGCGAGAGCCAGCCCTTGAAAAAATGTCTTGAGATTGGTCCAGAACATTCAATTCACCTCCTTTCTAAAAAAGAAAAGCCCGAGAGGAATTTCTTCCAAACGGGCTCGGTTGGGATTATGAGTTTTGAGAAGAGTTTTTATTCGTCTGAACTCTCTTCCGATTCGTTTTTAAACTTCAGCTGATCAATGGCGCAGGCGGATTGATCAAGGTCATCCCTTTTTCCCAGATAAACCGGCTGAAATAGACTTCCGCCTGGAAACGCGTACAGATACCGGACCTCTGCAATATCGCCGATCTGTGGGATATCATAGTTTGCCGGGATTGTTACGTTACCGATGGCAATTGTCTGATTTCCCTGGAAAACGGCGATTCCAACGCTTCTTTTCCCCTCGTTGATCGCATAGACAAAAACCGATGCGGTCTCCGTGAATTTGTACTTGAGTTGAGTTCCCCCGGAAGCGGGCTTGCCGGAAGTGTAGGGCGCCGTCACCGATTTAAAAACAACTCCTTCGGCTTTGTTGAGACGAAAGTGTTCGAACGCATTCTTCTTATTTTGAAATCCCTCAACGCTTCCGACACATATAATCTGGGACAGCCCTATCTTTTCGATTAACCGTTTGAGACATTGGTGCCTCTCCCAATATTCAAGATTAACCAGTAACGTGTCGCCGAGCTCCAGAAGGTCAAACCCGTAAAAGATATTACCGACTTCTTCCCCATCCATCAGAAACGAAGGGGTAAATGGAGGAATCTCAGTCAGAGGTTCAGGAAGGCTAACGATCAGACCCTTACGGTTAATTCCAATGATGGAGGTCCCCATGTGCTTTAGGAGCCTTCTTTCACCGTCCTTTTTCTCCTGCATAACATAGTTGTCATTTTCGAGGTAATCCTGAACTTCGGATTCATCGATCGGATTGAGGAGCTGAGGCAGTATCCTGGACGACCTCTCCTCAAAATCGGTCTGTTGATATGGTGTTCCATCGACTCCGCGGGAATAACCTTTCCTTTCCTTGTCAGCGACCAGTTTATCGAATATTTTCTTCGCCATGGCGTAGGAGACAGGCTTCTGAGTCTTGGTTCCAGACTGAAGCGTTGAGCCCCTTCTTCCATAATTGAAATTGACCGTGTAGCCTGGCTCTTTCTCGATGAGCTCGGCCGAATATATTTTGTCCGAACCTGACTGCCTGAAATACAAAGTGATTCTTTCTTCTTTAGACGCTACTGTGGCATTTGACATAGTCTTTCTCCTTATAATGTTATTGATTGTTATTTGTGTGAATGGCTGAAATGTGGGTGTTACTGTGAGGCTGTTTCTTGAGACAGGGATTCTGTTGAGAGGGATAAGGTTGGCTTATCCCTCTATGGTATTTTGAATTATTGATTTAACTCTTACGAGCAGGCAGAATACCCGCAGCTCTGACTACAGCGGCCTCCGAGACATCCTTCCTCGAAGATCAAAAAACCATTGCACCCAGGTTGTATGCATGGAACTTTGTTCTCTTCTTGCTGAATCTTTCCCTCGATGAGCCGGTAGATTTTCTGGATGCCTCTCCGTACAGCGCCTAGTTCGGTAGAAACATGCCCATGCCGGGCGTTTGCGCGGTCAAACCATTTCATTAACCGGTCAAACTCGATCCCTTCCCTGAGACAGAGACTTGAGAGCATGAAGCAGAGATCGAAGATCTCACGGTTCTTGGTCTCCGGCGCCGGAAGGAAGAACAGCTCAATTGGTTTGCCATTTTTCAGATAGACGTGGATATATACCGTCCCTGAACCGGTTTTAACCTTACTTTTATAACCTTCCAGAATCCATTCCGATCCTGAACCGGTAAGCAATGCTTCCAGACCCTCCTTATAGGCAACCCAGAGAGGCGTTGGATGGGTACATTGTGAAGAAGCCTTTTCAAGGTCCTTCACGATGTCTTTAACCGAGAACCCCCCTTTTCTGAGCATGTGAGACGTTAGCCGGCTCGAATAGATCAGAGCCGAATCGGTCGCCGGCGAACAGAAGACCTCCATGGGATTTCCGTTGTGGTAACTCACATGCACATACATTGCATCTTCCTGGCCGGGAGCGATAATGCGTATTCTCCTGGAAGGAAGGACGTCTGGCATTTCCGACTTTGACCGGCCGACATTCATGACCTGTTCATCACGGCTCCCATCGCGATAGACCGTAATTCCCTTGCAGTTCAACTCATAAGCCAGGAGATACGCGCTCTTCACATCCTCGATGGTTGCGTGGGCTGACATATTAATCGTCTTGGATACAGCCGAATCGCAGTTTTCCTGGAAACCGGCCTGCATCATGACATGCCATTCTGGAGTAATGTCATGGGAGGTGACAAAGACTTTTTGCCATTTTTCCGGAACAGACTTAAGATCCTTGATCGACCCGTGATTCTCGATGATCTCCTCCAGCAACCCGTCATGCCAGAATCCTTCAGTTTGAGCAACTTCAACGAAGTAGTCCTGAATATAAGGAAGATGTTCCCCGCCCATGACGTTCTTGTACCAAACTAGGGAGAATTCCGGTTCACACCCTCCGGAGGTATCCGCGATCATGCTGATTGTTCCGGTTGGAGCGACGGTCGTGATATATGAGTTTCTGACCCTCTCCCCACTTTTTTCATGAAGAGATCCGGACCAGTTTGAGTAAACTCCCCGGTCAACAGCCAGCTTTTCAGACTCGTCATATCCGACATTCTGGATAAACTCCATCACTCTTTTCCCGACCTCAACCCCTTCGTTGGTGTTGTAGCCGATTCCCAACCGGTAGAGCATCCTGGAAAAGCCCATCACACCGACTCCGATCTTCCGGTTTGCTTTAGTGAGGGTTTCGATTTCAGGTATCGGGTAGTTGTTCATATCGATCACGTCGTCGAGGAACCGGACAGCAGTCCGGACGGTCATTTCCAGGCGGTCATTATCGAGGACCCATGAACCATCTACCAGTTTGAGATGTTTTTCAAGGTTGATTGATCCGAGATTGCAAGATTCGTTGGGAAGAAGAGGCTGTTCACCGCACGGATTGGTCGCCTCAATCATGCCAATATGTGGTGTAGGGTTGGTCACGTTGGCTTTGTCAAGAAAGAACAATCCAGGTTCCCCTGTTCGGTGGGCATGTTGCGCGATCTTATCTAAAACCATCCGCGCAGAGAGCTCCTGAACAACCTTGCCAGACCGGGGATTCACTAAAGGATACGTCGTATCTTTTTTTACCGCATCCATGAAACCATCGGTAATTCCAACACTTATGTTAAAGTTGGTTATCTCTTTGGTATCATCCTTACACGAAATGAATTCCAGGATATCCGGATGGTCCACCCGAAGAATCCCCATATTGGCGCCACGGCGAGTTCCCCCCTGTTTAATCTCTTCGGTCGTTGCATTAAAGACTTTCATAAAAGAGATTGGACCTGATGCCACCCCGCCGCTTGATTTCACCAAATCGTTTTTTGGCCTAAGCTTTGAGAACGAAAATCCAGTACCACCACCTGATTTATGGATCATCGCCGTATTCTTCAGGGTATCGAAGATCCCGGGGATGGAATCTTCTACCGGAAGAACGAAACAGGCAGAGAGCTGTTGCAGGTCCCGGCCGGCATTCATCAAGGTGGGTGAGTTAGGTAAAAACTCCAGATTGGCCATCATCGAGTAAAAAGCCTCTTCCGCTTCAACCCGCATCTCCTCGCCATCGGCATAATTTAATTCAGCCAGAGAGATATTTTTAGCAACTCTCCGGAAAAGCTCATCCGGGGTTTCAATAACCTTGCCTGTTGAATCCTTTAATAAATATCTCTTCTCCAGAACTCGAAGCGAGTTTGGTGATAATTGGACTTTCTTTTGCTGTGTTTCCATTGAATCCTCCTATAATGACACCCTATATATAGGTACAAGAAATGTGCCATATACAATGTGTATTGGTTGTTTGTGAATGATTTTAAAGATTTTTTTGAAATTACAGGTGAGAAAGGATGACCGGCAATGATGGTTTAATCTGGCTTCACCTTTTGGATTTCTCCAAAAAAAACCCCCGGCCCTGGTGAAGAGAGTTGTCCGGTTTTAGGATCCCTGCACTTGGCTTCCCGGATTTCCTCTTTAGACATCAGTTTCCAAATTTTCTTTCCCATGGCGATTCCGTAAACCTTTGTTTCCTGAACTATCCTCTTTAGCCCGGTTGGAGAAGTGATTTCAACCTCGGTTGGGAGGATCTGCCGGATGATCATACCTCCTCCATCTCGAAGAGCGGCGTCCATTCTGACGAGAAAGGATTGAGGAAGCGACAGTTTTCCAAATTCTTCCAACTCAACTTCAAAGGTCCCTCCATAATAAGCGAGGGTTAGAACCTTATTCCCAGGGAGACTCTTAATGTTGTAAATGAGATCCTCTAGCGATTCCTTGAGATTGACCTGGACTTTTTTCCGGATTTTCATAAAACCCTCCCGGAAATATCTTTTTTACGCCATTCAATAATCCCCCAGACCGACAGGCCGGTATAGACCATAAATAGGACCGCCTGGGCATACAAACCAGCGTTATAATCGATAACCACCCAGGCCAAATTCGAGCCGACCCAGAGATAGAATCCTTCGACCCGCTTTTTGATATTCAGCACCACTCCGACAATAGCAAGAATGGTAATAATCCAAGTAAAGATGTCCATGTTTCTCCTTAATAATGAATGATTGTTATTTTACAGAATTACACCTTTTGCAAACCTGGTAGGGAAAACCTTTTTTATCCTCGACAACAAGTGGATATGAAAAAACAAAAGGCCTGTCGTAATGACCAGCCTTTTAACCAACCTATCGCAACTTGTTAACCTGACGATTCCTAATCCAATTTTTAACTTCCGTATTTAAAACAGCTTCACTTCCAGGAACGGAAGAAACCAAACCGGGGGAGAAAGATGCTTCCGTATCTTCTGACACGGAAGGCTCGGGAGTTTGGTTCGGTTTGTAGAAGGACCGAAGCAAGACCTCTATTTCATCCGGTGATTCCAGAGGGACCTGAATCCGGACACGACCTTCATCTGGCGAGAACCGTACGTTGCCGTCATAACCTGTCGTTCCGAATATCCACAAACCCAAGGTGTCAATTGGGATTGGCTCCCCTTTATAGCTCCAACCGCTGATCGGCGGATCGGTTGTCACGGGATGGTTATATAGAGGGTGGTCCTTAACCATAGCCTTAACATACAGCTTAACTCCGGAGCCA
>JBGPKT010000030.1:0-22457 GCA_041486115.1 Nitrospiria bacterium
GTCTCCCATAAAGGATAAAACCTCCGGTCATTTGGAAAAAAGGCCTGGCAAATCGGGTGAAACTTGAGCCCCTTGAGCTTTAGCTTTCTGACCGCCCGCTCTGCCTCCTGAACGGCCAGCTTTCCCTTCCAGGGATCCACGCTTCCAAAACCGATAAAAATATCAGGATACTTCCCGACAATCCCCGATACATAATCATTGGTTACCGCGGGAAGGCCCGTATGGGTCTCTGCGTCCCAAGCCAGAAGGACCGCCATCATATCCAACCTTTTATAGTAAGCCGCCATCTCTTCCACCGATACCGGGGCGGTCTTCTGCTTGAAATATTTCATCGCATCGTCTAGAAAATGCCCTCCAGCATCGACAAGATATTCTTTGGTCCCCGGATGGACATGCATATCAATCGCGATCACGTTTTCCCCTTTTTTTGCTTTTTTATTCTTTTTGATTTATGATGACCCAAAGAGTATATTACCCTGGCTTTTGAATTTCAATGGCTGATTTATTCATTCCTTTTAATGATTAAGATAGTTAATAATGATGAACCCTTCCAAAAAACATAAGGAGGAGATTCTGAAAATTCTCGGAAGTCTCAAAGAAAACATTCAGGAAACCCTGGATTTTGCCCTGGACAACATCAACTCCATCCAGATGGACTCCTATTTTGCCGCTGAAGAGAACCTGGAGCGTATCGCTTCTGGAGTGAACAGGCTTGAAATAGAATTAGAGGGGAACTTTAACCGCGACGGCCTCAAACAGCTTGAAACACGCCTTCTTTTTCTCGAAGACCGGTTTGAAGAACTCGATGCCGACCTCCGGCAAAAGCCTGTCCGGCGAAGGAGACCCCGGATCAGCCTCTTTGATTTTTTCCGGTTTACACAGGGGGAACAATCGGCGGGAGTCCCTTCCGGAGAATTCAAGTCTCACCTGGAAGCCTTTGCGGCATTTAATCTTAAACCGGACGCCCCTCTAAAAACCGTTACAGAGATGTTCAGGAAAATGGCGAAAGAGCTCCATCCCGATTCCAGAGGGGGCGATAGAAGCCAGGAACCCAAACTGAGGAAGCTCATCGCCGCATATCAGTTTATTAAAGAACATTGCCTTTCAAAATAAGGAACTCCCATGGACCTGTTGAAACTCTTGGAAGAAGACCATAAAAGAATCATTCAAAAAATTAACCGGCTCCCCGGTTCCCTCTTAAAGGCCAGACAAAACCTGGACGCCCTTCTAAACCTTTCGGAAGACCTTGAAAAAGAACTCAGCCGGCATGAGAAAATTGAAGATCTTGTTTTTTTTCCTGCCCTGCGGGGAAAAGTTTCAGAACAGTCGCTTCAGTCGCTGATTGATGAGCATGTTGAATCCAAAAAGATCCGTGACCTTTTTATGACGGCCATTGCCGAAATAAAAAGTCTGGGCGACCATTCTCCCCCCGAAAAAATCAAAGAAATGAGCGGCCATGGCTACAAATTAATGCGGATCCTCTCGACCCATTTTACCCGGGAGGATCAGCTTTTATTTCCAATTGCTAAATCGATACTGACAAAAGATCAATCCGAGGATTTGTGGAAACAAACACTGGCTTACCTGTAAAATCGAAATAAAAGAATCTCGCGATCTATCGGAGAGTAGGCGAATACCGTTTAAGAATTTCTAAAACCTCCCCGACCTTAATTTGATCCTCGGCCGACATTTCCTCTCCTCCAAATCGGAGCCTGTAATACAGATCGGTGATCCATTTTGCCCCGTCATAGAAAGGAGGGCCGACCTGGCGGAGAAAATCGGAGGATTCTCTTAAGAATTCGAAGGGGGTTTGATGGGGATTCTTGTGGAGATGGTAGTGCTCGAGAATCTTCAGCAAACCGGCGTAAAGATCCATACAGGGATCCGTTTTCCGGAAATATCCCTGAATCCGTTCCGGCAACCCCTTTGCCATAATCCGCAAAAAGATCAGAATCATTAAGAAACCAAAAAGAACCTCGCCGGTTTTTTTAAAACCGGAAAGGCCATCGATCAATGCATCCATTCTGGTTTTAAAGAGCTCTCCGGCGAGAATCCCTTTCTTCTGAACTTCATGGGCCATTTCGAGCTGGTCCTGGATCGAATAATGGATGAAATAACGGTCCCATTTCAATTTTACCGCATCCATCAACTGGTCAAGAGGAAGAAAGACTTCTTTCATTCGGGCCGAAAAAGAGGCCTCGGCAGAATTTACGGGTTCCGGAGGGGTCGGATCAAAGGTGAGCCAGCCGCTATGCGGGAAAAAAACCTCCACCCAGGCATGGGCATCGCTTTGCCGGACCTTGAAATAGCTTCCGTATGGATTCCATTCTTCCGGCGAATAGCCGGTCACCAGCCGTGAAGGGATTCCCAGACTCCGGAGCATTAAAACCATGGCGGTAGCAAAATGTTCGCAGTACCCCTTTCTCTGATAAAAGAGAAAATCTTCCATCGGGGAATGGTCTTTTGACGGGGCCACCGAAAGCGAATAGGCATAATTTCCTTTGAGAAACCCCTCAATCGCCTGAGCTTTTTCGTAGAGGGTATGAGCACTTTCCGTCGCTCTCTCTGCCAGCCGGATCACCCGCTCCTTATCGGAAAAAGAATAGTCCGTATAGGTTTGATTTCCCCGCTGACCGGGAAGCTGCGGAAGGGTCATCCCCTGATCCTCCGGAGAAAGTTCCGGGATTAAAGAAGAAATTTTATAGTTTATTTTAGATCCGAGCTTATATTGAAGCGCCAGGTTCCCCATTTCATCCATGAAGAAATTACGAAAAGGGGATTCCAGCCGGACCACCCGGCCTGGAGCAAAGAGGACCTGCGTATCCATCGGTTCAACGATATACTCCTGCGCCAGCGGATCAGGTTGTTGTTTGGACTTTGCCTTCCGCTTCAACAAGGGGTCGAGAATCTCCTCCCCCGAAGGAAGTTGCTTTTGATGATGAAGCGTATTTTTCCACGACATCCCGTCATAAATATTAAAAGACGTCCCCCGGATATACATTTTCGGAGGAGGAGCAGATAGAAAAACCCGCATCACTACAGTCGGATCGAGTTTCACCGGAGCCATGCTCCCGAAGTCGACTTTTTCGGAGAAACCGCTGGTTCTGACTTCTCCCCCTTCTCCTTTTTTTAAAAACCCGCCGCCGGCTCGCGGAATTATAAAAAAAATCAGGATCGTCACAATAAAAGAGAAAATCCCCACCCCCAGCGTCGTCAAAAAAAAGGGGAGGGTTATCACCTCTTCAGATTCAAAAGTGTCCGGAAAAGGACTTCCTTCCAGGACCCCGTAAAAACGGTTTCTCTCCTCGATTTCAGCCTTCATCTGGTAAAGAATCATTCCCCAGGTTGCCACCATTAAATAAAAAAGAAGAAAAAAAGCAAAGGAGACTTGAAAACTGAGAGCAGAGGCGGCCAGAATCTGAAGAAAACTGACCAGAAACAACTGAATAAAATCCCTGGACCGATTCAGGGTAAATAACTTAATCAGCAGGAGGAGGTTTAAAAAATAGGCGCTGGCGATCAGGAGGCTCTTCGACCATAAGGTCCAATCCAGCAAAAAAAAGAGGAAGCTCCCTAGAATAATCAAATTGACAACGGCTTTCGGGACCTCAAACTTCCGGTTTTTTAAATTGAAGATAAAGCTTGCGGAGATCATGCCCACGACAAAAAGCGAAAATAATAGGGGAAGCTCATGCGTGAGGGTCAACGACTGAAAACTGGCAAAAGCCATGAGATGAACAGAGAGTAAAAAAGAGGTCTTGAACTTCATGCCAGATTCCAATAAGGGAGCCGGTCGATATCGTCAGGCCGGAAAACTTTTGAATATCTCCCCGTTTGAACGGGGTAAAAAGGGGAAATCAGTATGGCCGGAGCAGAAAGGTCCTCTCCTCTTCTCTCCGGCTTTTCTTTATCGTAACAGACATCGAGAGTTGCCAGAATAGTCAGAATCTCTTTTAACTGAGGCACACCTGTCCCGGCAGGGAGAAACGTCTCGCCTGTAAAAAAGGAGACCTCATACCCCTCTTCGACATAATACCGACAATAAGAGGCGGCTAGTTCAATCCCTTTTTCAAACCGATCAAAAGATCCTTTTGAAGGAAGCTCTAACACCCTGTTTGAAATCCCCACCATCACTCTTTTTTCATCCTCCTCTTCGTATTCACGGACCATCAGCTTATTTTTGCGGGCTGAGGTTTTCCAGTGAATCGCCCTGGCATCATCCCCGGAGATATAGGGGCGAAACTGGTATAACGAATTCCCCTGCCCCTTTTTTGGAGTTTCGGACGATCCGGTTAAAGCCCTCTTTTTTCCCGGAGGGGAGACCCTGAACGTCCTCGGAAAAACGAGAAATCCGGGTTCTTCCGTCTCCGCTTCAGTCCGGGTTTTAAGAAAAACCCCGAACGGAAAACGGGTCGAAAAAGAGACCCCCTTCGGACGATAAACTCCCCGCCTGTGGAACAAAACAGGATATGAGCGCTCCTGAAGCGCCGAAGGAGGGAGTTTAAAAAAATACTTATCGAGAACCGGTCCTCCGGAACAGGCTTCCAGCGAATCGACAACATGAAGAGAAAAAGAAGGAATCACTTTTTTGTCATTAAAGACAATGAGTTTGATAGAGACCGGCTCTCCGGCATAAATCAGGGGAGGCGCAAGCCTCCTGTAACGAAGGTGGTTAAGGCAGGTTTCGGACAATATTCCGGAAACCAGCATCAGGCTCAACATCATCGCAAGGATCAGATAGAGAAGATTGTTCCCGGTATTGATCGCGGCGGTGCCAATCAATACCATTAAAATAATAAAACGGGTTCCCATAGAGGTAAAAGCAAGGGACCTTGATTTATAGGAAAGTCTTATCGGTTTCATGGTAAACCGGTTATAATGGAACCGGTATCCGATCCAAAAGGCTTATCATCGGATGGTCTTCCGCGCCTTTTCCTCTGAGAGAAGCTTCCGGGTTTAAAATGACCCGATGGATAAACACCAGCGGAACCAGGCGCTTCACATCATCGGGTATTCCATAGGCCCGCCCTTCCAGGAAAGCCAGAGCCTGGACCGCGCGATAGAGGTAGGTGGTCCCTCGCGTACTGACACCCAGCTCAAAATGGCCGGAAGAACGGGTCTCATCGACAATGGCGAGTATATAATCGACCAGAAGATCCGACATCTTGACCTGCAGAACGTTCTGTTGAAGATCGAGAACATCTTGACGGGTTAAAACCGGTTCAAGACGGTCGATTGCATGAGAAAATGCCTGAGACAAGAGGATGATCTTTTCGTCTTTCAATGAAGGATAGCCCATTTTCAGGCTCATCATAAACCGATCGAGTTGAGATTCCGGCAAAGGATAGGTCCCCTGGTATTCAACCGGATTTTGAGTGGCTATTACCATAAATGGCTTTGGGAGCGTAAAAGTCTTATTTTCAATCGACACTCTCGCTTCGCTCATCGACTCGAGCAGACAGCTCTGAGTCTTCGGCGTCGTCCGGTTAATCTCATCAGCGAGGATAATATTTGAAAAAATGGGGCCGGGAGTAAATTCAAACTGCTGTTTGGCCAGATTATAAATCGACACGCCCAGAATATCCGAAGGGAGAAGATCGCTGGTAAACTGGATCCGCTTAAAAGAGCAGTCAATCGAACGGGCAAGAGCCTGCGCCAGGGTCGTTTTACCCACTCCAGGAACATCCTCGATGAGAAGATGGCCTTTTGCCAAAAGGCAGACAATAGCCATTTTAACAACCTCTTCTTTTCCGGTAATGATTTTTTCAATATTCGATTTTAATAAACTCACTCTTTTATCTAAACTCATAATGTCGCTTCCCTGTGGGTATTCTTCACGATACAATCATAAAGAAAGTTCGACTAACAGCGAACAGCCATCATAAATACTTGAAATTTATAATAAATTTGTATATTTTGTTTTGGCAGCTTCAATTAAGTGTATCAGAGGGTCCGAAAACCGTCAATTTCGCCAGAGCGCCATCCTTGGGTTATTTGAAATGGTCAAAATAGGATTAACCGGCGGAATCGCCTCAGGAAAAAGCACCATCGCCAAATTATTTAAAAAACTGGGGGCCGAAGTGATTGACGCAGACAAAATCGCGCACAACACGATTGCTCCGGGCACCCCTGCCTATAAAAAAATTGTCAAAATATTCGGATCCCGGATCTTAAACGAAAAAGGTGAAATAAACCGGATCGCTCTCGGGAAAACTGTTTTTTCTGATCCCGAAAAATTAAAAAAACTCAATGCCATTGTCCATCCCGAAGTTTTTAAAGAAAAGAAAAGGGAAGAAAAAAGGATCAGAGAGAAAAAACCTCATGCCGTCATTATATTCGACATCCCCTTATTGTTTGAAACCGGCTCTTATTTAAAAATGGACAAGGTTGTTCTGGTATATACCAGAAGAGAAGCTCAGATTAAAAGGCTCATGACGAGGAACCATCTTACCCGGGAAGAAAGTTTAAAAAGAATCCGGGCCCAGATGCCTTACTACCAAAAGAAAAAGCTTGCCGATTATATCGTCAGTGGAGAAGATGCCGGATCAAGTACAGAAAAAAGGATTAAGCAAATTTATCAAAAAATTAAAAATGAACTCTTAACATCCCGGGTTTTCTGATATAAGCCCCTTGCACCCGTTTCGGCCTTCTCCCTTGGCCTGATAAAGGGCCCGGTCAGCACGTTCCAGCAGGGTTTGTGTCGTATCTCCTGAAGAATAAATTGTAACTCCTATGCTAACCGTCTGGTTCAGAGTCCCTTTTTCCAGGGAGATGGGACTCTCCTGAAAATCGGACACAAACCTGTTGGCGACAATCATGGCTCCCTCTAGCTCTGTATGGGGGAGAATGGCAATAAACTCATCTCCTCCATAACGGCCCAGATAGTCCTCCGCCCGAAGAGACCGCTTCATTTTTTGCACCGATTGTTTTAAAACAATATCGCCGCTCAAATGGCCGAAAGTATCATTGACTTTTTTGAAATGATCCAGATCGATCAGGAGAAGAGATAAGGGATATTTGTGACGAAATACCCTCCGGATTTCGTTTGCGAGGGACGCCAGAATCGCCTTGCGATTCATCACCTTTGTCAAGTCATCCAAATTGATCATTTCTATCAGATTCTGGAGCTGGCATTTTTCTTTGCATACTTTGCCAACTTGACCTGTCTCTGCCACTTCTTTTTGATTTTTCAACGCTAACCCCTTAAAGTAACGTTAATGTTAATTTATTATTTCACTTCCTGCCATGTTTAAAAAGTTATCCGATGAGTTAAAATCTGTCAAGTCACCATAAAGCTTCCAATAAGCGGACCCGGGGGAAGAAAGTTGACTTACACCTGAACACTCCTATATATTTAACCCATGGCTAGTCATAAAAAATCCTCCCGATCCGTACGCAAAGCAATCATTCCCGCCGCCGGACTAGGAACCCGCTTTCTTCCCGCGACCAAGGCTTCCCCAAAAGAGATGCTGGTCCTTGTCGACAAACCGTTAATCCAATATGTCGTGGAAGAGGCCGTTGCCTCGGGAATAGAAGAAATTATTATCGTCACGGGGAGAGGTAAGAGGGCCATTGAAGACCATTTTGACGTTTCATTTGAACTTGAAGAAACGCTAAAAAACAGCGGCAAAAATAAAATGCTTGAACAACTCAGAGGAATTTCCAATTCAGCGAAATTTTGCTACGTCCGCCAGCCCCAGGCGCTTGGCCTGGGCCATGCGATTTTATGCGCCGCCCATTTAATCGGAGATGAACCGGTCGCGGTCCTTCTCGGAGACGATCTCATTGACTCCGAAACGCCGGTTCTTTCAAAAATGATCGACCTGTATGAACGTTTCAAGGCGCCTGTCATCGGAGTGCACCGGGTCTCCATGGATGAAATTCACCACTACGGGGTCATCTCAGGCGAAACTTTAGAAAAAAGATTATTTAGAGTCTCCGACCTGGTTGAAAAGCCTGCTCCCCATGAGGCCCCTTCGGATATCGCCGTCATCGGACGTTATATTTTAACTCCGGAAGTTCTCAAAATCCTGAAAAAAACGAAACCTGGCAAAAACGGAGAAATTCAGCTCACCGACGGATTAAAAACCTTCGCCAGATCAAATCCCTGTTATGCTTATGAAGTCGAAGGAAAAAGGTATGACGCGGGAGACAAGCTCGGACTTTTAAAGGCCACTGTTGAATTCGGATTAAAAAATCCGGAATTGGGCAAACCATTTGAAGACTTTTTAAAATCTCTTCATTTTCATAAATAATCGTTTTCCTGCGGAGATCAAAGACCCCTAAATTTAAATGAAAGGATCCATTGTCCACATCAGTCGACACAGAAACCCCTCAAATAGAAACCCCTGACACGCTCCCTTTATTGCCAATCCGGGATATTGTGGTTTTTCCTTATATGGTTCTTCCCCTTTTTGTGGGAAGGGAGATGTCGATCAAAGCGATTGAATCTGCACTTGCCTCCAACAAAATGGTCCTTCTGGTTGCGCAGAAGTCTCTTGATATCGAAAATCCCGCCACGAAAGATATGTATACCATGGGAACCGTTGGAATGGTCATGCGGATGCTCAAGCTTCCAGACGGCCGGATTAAGATTCTGGTACAGGGAATTTCAAAAGCGAAAATCATCGAATATACCGAGACGGTCCCATTTTACACCGTTAAGATTGAAAAAATTATCGAAGAAAAAATCGAAAAACTCTCTCTTGAAGTTGAAGCTCTGATGAGAACGGTCAAGGAACAGCTGGAAAAGATCATTAATTTCGGCAGGGTCGTCGTTCCAGATATCATGATCATTCTCGAAAACATTGAGGACCCCGGACGCCTGGCGGACATGATTGCCTCCAATATCGGCCCCAAAGTGGAGGTTGCCCAGGAGATTCTGGAAATGGCCGACCCTGTCGCCCGCCTGAAAAAGGTCAAAGAGGTCCTGGCCAAAGAACTCGATGTTCTCACTATGCAGCAGAAGATTCAGGCAGAAGCCAAAGGGGAAATGGATAAGACCCAAAGGGAGTATTACCTCCGGGAACAGGTGAAGGCGATTCAAAAAGAGCTTGGAGAAATTGACGACCGGTCGGAAGAAATCAATGAATTGAAAAAACGGATCCAGGACGCGAAAATGCCTGAAAAGGTTAACAAAGAAGCGGAAAAGCAGCTCAAGAGGCTCGAGCGGATGCATCCGGACAGCGCCGAGGGAGCCACAATCCGGACCTATCTCGAAACCATGGTCGAACTTCCATGGAGCAAAAAATCCAAAGATAAACTTAACCTCAAAACCGCTTCAAAAATCTTAAATGAAGACCATTTCGACCTTGAAAAAGTCAAAGAGAGGATCCTCGAATTTCTGGCCGTCCGGAAATTGAACGAAAAAATGAAAGGGCCGATTCTCTGCTTTGCCGGCCCCCCCGGCGTCGGGAAAACCTCTCTGGGAAAATCTATCGCCAGAGCCCTCGGAAGAGAGTTTGTGAGAATATCCCTGGGGGGCATCCGGGATGAAGCAGAAATACGGGGACATCGCCGCACTTACGTCGGAGCGCTACCCGGAAAGATCATTCAAGGGATCAAACAGGCGGGTACCCTGAACCCGGTTTTTATGATGGATGAAATCGACAAAATTGGAACTGATTTCAGAGGAGACCCTTCTTCGGCCTTGCTTGAAGTCCTTGATCCCGAACAAAATAATTCGTTTATGGACCATTACCTGGCCGTCCCTTTTGACCTCTCAAACGTTATGTTCATTACCACTGCCAATCTGATTCACACCATTCCCGGGCCTCTCCGGGACAGAATGGAAGTCATCGAGATCTCCGGTTATACGATTGAGGAAAAGGAGGGGATTGCCGCGCATTACCTGATTCCAAGACAGCTTGAGGCCAACGGGATCACAAAAAAACAGGCGCACCTTACTGAACCCGCCTTAAAAAAAATCATTTCAGAATATACCCGCGAAGCGGGCGTCCGGAACCTTGAAAGGGAAATCGCCACCGTCTTCCGGAAAATTGCCCGTAAAATAGCCGAGGGAAAGCCCAAACTCTATCAAATTACGCCGGTTAATTTAGACCGTTATCTCGGCATTCCCAAAATTCTTCCTGAAGAGGAGATGAAAAAAGATGAGGTCGGCGTTACCACAGGCCTGGCCTGGACAGAGGCCGGAGGAGACATTATTTTTATTGAGTCGACCCTGATGAAAGGAAAAGGGATCCTCCTCCTGACAGGCCAGCTGGGAGATGTCATGAAGGAATCGGCCCAGGCCGCACTCAGTTATATCCGCTCAAAAAGCAAAGAACTCGGGATCAATCCCGATCTCTTTTCCAGGAATGATATTCATATTCATGTACCGGCCGGCGCCATACCTAAAGACGGGCCTTCGGCAGGCATTACCATCGCGTGTTCGATTGCCTCTGCCCTAACCGGCATTCCGGTAAAAAAAGAGGTTGCCATGACCGGCGAAGTCACTCTCCGGGGGAGAGTCCTTCCCATTGGAGGATTGAAAGAAAAAATCCTGGCCGCCAAAGCCGCCGGCATTAAAACAATTATCCTTCCGAAAAGGAACGAAAAAGACCTTGAGGAAATCCCCAAACATATTAAAAAAGATATTAAACTTATTTTTGTCGAATCGATGGAAGAGGTTCTGCCCATTGCGCTGAAACAGCCCATTTCTTCTAAACATGAGTCGACGCAAAAAAAAGGCAAACCCAAAGATAAAACGATCCGTCCCCGTCATACAACTTCTTCATTCAATGCCTGATCTTACAGTTTCACAATCAGGTGAAAGAGAGCTTTTAAAAAAAATATTCAGGAAGCGTCCTGCCCCCTCTCGGGGTCTTCTTGTGGGGATGGGAGATGACGCCGCTGTGGTCAGACCAAAAAAAGGGCGGGAGCTTGTATACACCACCGACACGCTGGTGGAAAACATTGATTTCAGCTTAAAATATTTTTCTTACCGGCAGATCGGGGAAAAAGCGATGGCGGCTAATTTAAGCGATATTGCCGCCATGGGAGCCGTTCCCATTTATTTTTTACTGACTCTTGGAATTCCCTCTTATACACCGGTTAAAGAGGTCATGAAGATCTTTGAAGGGCTGAATTCTCTCGGAAAAACATTTCGCACCGACTTGATCGGAGGAGATCTCTCGGAGGCCCCTTTTCTTTTTGTCGGATTGTCGATGATCGGCGAAGTAAAAGCCGGAAAAAAGGTTTTGCGGAAGGGGGCAAAGCCGGAAGACCTATTATATGTCACCGGAACCCTTGGCGACTCGAAGGCCGGGCTGGAAATTCTTAAAAAGGACCCTTCTCTGTCGGGAACGTCTTCACATTTTAAATTTCTTACGGCAAGGCATTTAACGCCCTCCCCGAGAGTCGAAGAAGGGCGGCTTTTAAGCCGGCTGGGCCTCGCAACCGCGATGATAGATATCTCAGACGGAGTCACAACAGACCTGGTCAATTTAACCGACGCAAGCGGCGTCGGGGCGGACCTTTTCATCGACGAGCTCCCTCTCTCCGCACCGCTTGTCCGGTTCGCTAAAAGGAGGAACAAAAACCCTTGTTCCTATGCGTTATCCGGAGGAGAAGATTTCGAGCTTCTATTCACGGTCTCTCCAAAGAACATCTACAGAGTCGAACTTCTGGTCCGTACCGGGAAGATCAAAGCCAAAGCGGTGGGAAAAATGACATTGAAAAAAAGACTCCGCTACATCGATAAAGAGGGAAGGAAAATCGTTATTAAAGAAAAAGGGTACGAACATTTCATCTCCCGATCAAATGAATGATGAAGGCTATATTTAAAAAAAAACTCAAAGAACTCCTCCACCTGAATGATTCGCCGCAGAAAATCGCAATGGCTTTTGCGGTTGGCGTGTTTATTGCTTTTTCGCCCATGATCGGCTTCCATACAGCCATGGTTTTTCTTGCGGCATGGGTTTTCCGCCTGAATCTGGTCGCTTTATTTATCGGAGCTTTTGTCAATAATCCCTGGACCCTGGCGCCTCTCTATGGCCTCTGCCTCTGGCTCGGCATTTCACTGTACGGAGGGATTTCGGCATTTCCCGATGTCTCCTGGAAGCACCAGACATTGATAACGATCCTAAGAAATTTAAAGCCCTATATCGGCCCGTTTTTTCTGGGGACCACTATCCTGGGAATTGTGTTTGCTATTTTATCCTACTTTTTGATCTTTTTTGTCATTCGGCAGTTTAAAAAAAGAAAGAGCGAAATAAGCGTTTAACCAGAATGGTTACAATAGAATAAACATCATAAAGGGGGGAAATCGACATCATGAAAACATCGATGAATATCTTGACAGGATTCTTAATTCTGATCCTTTTTACCGGGTGCGCTACTGAAGGAGAACATACCCGGGCTCAAAAAGGATCTCTGATGGGGGCACTTGGCGGGGCGGCTGTCGGCGGGTTGATCGGAAGCCAGAGCGGTAAGGCGGGCCAGGGCGCCTTAATCGGTGGGCTGGTCGGCGCCCTCGGCGGAGGGCTGATCGGAAATTATATGGACAAACAGGCGGCCGAACTCGAAAAAGTAGCGGAAACAAAAAGAACCCAGGACGGAATCCTTGTGACTATGAAAGACAAAATCCTCTTTGACCTTGGAAAATCAGAGTTGAAGCCTGAGTCAAAAAACTCTCTGGCCAAAATAGCCGATGTTCTCAAAAGATATCCCAAAACCGATATTACGGTGGCCGGTTATACCGATAGTACCGGTACAGCCAGCGTCAATGAAAAACTTTCCCAAAAAAGGGCCGAGTCGGTCCAGTTTTTCATGGTCGACAATGGTGTAAAATCAAGCCGGATCACCTCGAGGGGATTCGGGAGTGAAAATGCGGTTGCTGACAACAGTTCGCCCGAAGGGAGAGCCCAGAACCGGCGCGTGGAACTCCATATCGTTCCAAACGATGATCTTGTTTCGGAAGCTCAAAAAGAACAAAAGTGAAGGACTATTGAAAAACCTTTCTCATTTGGAATAAACAATCCGGTATCTGCGGGAACTTGTGGATCCGACCATTCGTAAAGACAAGAGAGGCCCAGAAACCACCTCATGTTTTGGTTGAAACAAAGAAGGCGCCGCTCCCTAAGGAAAACCCCATTTCCGGCGTCGTGGCTTGAGATCATTCGGCGAAACGTCCCCTATGTACACATTCTTTCCAAAGAGGACCGCCATGAGCTAGAGGGGCATATTCAGGTCTTTTTGGCTGAAAAAACCTTCGAGGGATGCGGCGGGCTTCAGGTGACTGACGAGATCCGGGTCACCATTTCGGCACAGGCCTGCCTGCTACTTTTACATCGGGTGACCGACTATTACCCGACACTTCGAACCGTCCTGGTCTATCCCGGAGCCTATGTCGCACCCGTTACTGAATCGGTCGGCCACGGCATGGTTCGCGAAGGGATCTCCGTCCGTGTGGGAGAGTCGTGGCAGCATGGGTCTGTGATTCTCTCTTGGGACGATGTTCTTCATGGCGCAGCGGATATTCACGATGGGCACAATGTCGTTTTGCATGAGTTTGCGCACCAACTGGACCAAGAGGCGGGCGCCGCCGAAGGGGCGCCGATCTTGCCTAAGCGATCGATGTATGTAGCCTGGGCCCGCGTTCTCAGTGCGGAGTACACTCAGCTTCAAAAAGACGCCGAGCTTGGCCGGGAGACCATCGTCGATAAATATGGCGCCGTAAACCCCGCAGAATTTTTCGCGGTGGCAACTGAATGTTTTTTCGAAAAGGCATTGCAGTTGAGGGAAAAACATCCGGAGCTTTATGAAGAGTTGCAGCTCTTTTACCGTCAAGATCCGGCTCAGTTTTATCGGCGTTCGGATTAAACAAAAGCCCGTTCCTACTGTCATCCGCAGGGCGACTTATCCATAGAAGCCTTTATCATACGGTAAAAACGGAGCCGGCTAACCATTTAAATCTTTATTTCCAAAAATATTGTCGTAACCATTTCATTAAAGAGGACATTTTTATGAACTATACGAATTATCGGAAATCATCATTAAATAAACTGGATGTTGAATGGATGTACCCCAAGAATAATCCTCATTCCATTCATCACGCATTCGAGGTTGTCAATGGAACGACAAAGCTGACATCCGTCTGCGGACCTCCTCACATTCAGAGATTAATAGATAAAGACAATGTTTACCTCCCTGCCTTTGAAAGAATTTTTGACGATCAAAAGTGCAAAATATGTTTTAAACAAGTGAGATAATTTCATCGGAAATAAAATAAGTAAGATGAAAACCGAATCGGCAAGATTAGAGTTTGGCGGAAAAACCAAAAATAGCAAGGTTGCTGGATAAATGAACGGCGCTATTTCATTCTCTTTCAATTTTTTTAATAGATCTTTATAATAATGGTGGTTTTACATTTATCCCCGCAATGACATTTTTGTTTTACTTTGTGGGTGTGGAAAAACTTTATTTTGACACAAAATATTTGTTTTTTTTATGATCCATACCAAAATTAATGAATGAGGCAAAATAATGGGAAATCCCTTTCGCGTGATATTGATCAAGCCGTCCCATTACGATGATGACGGATATGTCATCCGGTGGATGAGGTCCGTTATTCCAAGCAATACGCTCGCCTGTCTTTATGGAATTACCGAATCAATCAATGCCTCCAGGAGATTAGGAACAGATGTTGACTTGACGATAGATGTGTACGATGAAACCAACCAGCGAATTCCGGTTCGCAAGATTATCCGGCAGCTGACAGGTTTCGGCGCTCAAGGAGTCATTTGTTTTTGTGGAGTCCAAACGAATCAGTACCCCCGTGCGATTGACCTCGCACGAGAGTTTCGGGCTGCGGGACTTTCTGTACTCATTGGCGGATTCCATGTGGGTGGCTGTCTTTCCATGCTGGAGACTGTTCCGGATGAATTAAAAGTTGCGATGGATGAAGGAATCACTTTGGTGGCCGGAGAAGTAGAAGAACGTTGGGGCGATATTCTTGAGGATTCGTTTCTCGGCCGATTAAAACCGTTATATAATTTCCTGACAGATCTCCCATCCCTTCAAGACCAGCCTCCGCCAAGTCTGCCGCTTAATGTGGTATCTCGTTACCTTGGCAAACTCGCCACTTTTGATGCCGGAAGGGGCTGCCCATTTGAGTGTAGCTTCTGCACGATTATTAATGTTCAAGGAAGAAAATCTCGCTGGCGTACGGCTGATGATATCGAGATCATCATTCGCAAGAATTACCAACAAGGAATTAAACGCTACTTCATTACCGATGACGATTTCGCGAGAAACCGAAATTGGGAAGACATTTTTGACCGAATGATTCTCCTCAGGGAACGAGACGGATTTCACATCGCTTTTACTCTTCAGGTGGATACGGCGTGTCATCGCCTTCCCCGATTCATTGAGAAAGCGGGTAAAGCAGGTTGTACCAAAGTTTTCATCGGGATTGAAAATATCAATCCGGAGTCTCTTAAAGCGACAGGCAAGAAACAAAATCGTATCGAAGAATACCGGGAAATGCTCCAGGCATGGCGAAATTCAAATGTCTCTACCTATGCCGGATATATTATTGGGTTTCCAAATGATACCTACGAATCCGTGATGCGTGATATAGAAGTCTTAAAAAAAGAATTGCCGCTCGATCTGGTCGAATTCTTCGTGTTGACCCCGCTCCCCGGCTCGGAAGATCACCAGATTCTGGTCAAAGAGGGGGCCTGGCTTGATCCCGATTTGAATAAATACGATACCGAGCACCCCTGTATGAAGCACCCGAAGATGTCGTCTGAGGAGTGGATGCGGACCTATATGGACGCCTGGAGGTCCTTCTATACATTTGAACATATCAAAACCATTTTCCAGCGGCGATGGGCGGAAGGTCACAGCATCAGAAAGATTCGTGGGCAGATGATCTGGTTTTGTGGCTCGATATTTGTTGAAGGGGTTCACCCGCTACAAGCCGGTATCATCAGAAGAAAGCACCCTTCTGAGCGGCGGCCCATCTTCCCAAGGGAATCCTTACTTGTTTTTGCCTGGCGCCGCACCCGGGAAGTATCCGTCACTACAATAAAGTTATTGGTACTGATACGGAAGCTGCACCTCCTACGCCGAACCGTTGAGATGGACCCTCAAAGCCGGAGATATCAGGATCTTGCCATCACACCCGTGGAGCACAAGAATACAAAGCTCCAGATCATTATGCCAGCCCGTGGGAGTTCTGTCGCAAAATAAACTTGGAGACCCATTGTAGTACGCATGTGGTTTAATGGTTATGCTTTTCGTTCCATTCTTTTGCTTCTTCTTCTGCTTCATTGATTTGTTCCGGAGTCATTTTTTTTATCATGAGGTCCATGATCTCCTTTGCCTGTTTGTTCCCTTGATCGGCTGACAGAATGGCCCATTTGAACCCTTCGACAGAATTCTGCGCAACCCCCAGGCCATTATAGTAGGTCAGGCCGAGATTGAGCCTGGCCTGGTCATGCCCCTGTTCAGCAGCCTTACGGTACCATTTCACCGCCTCCCCGTCATTCTGGGAAACCCAGAGTCCTTTGGCATACATCAGTCCCAGGTTGAACTGGGCCTCGGCGTTTCCTTCGAATGCCAGCGGATTGATCTCGGCATAGGCTTTTCCATAATTTCCCTCTGCCAGTGCGGTGAGGCCTTCTTCCAGGCCGGCATAAGCCTGACACACTGCCATTAAAATGAACAAGGGCAACGCTAACAGGCCGATATGAGTTTTCTTTTCAATTTGCGTCAAAGTAAATTATTCATCCCCTTTTTGACCGACAAAATGGTCTTTTTTGTTTTTAAAGAGAATATTAAATGTCGTTAATGAACCATAAATACGGGTAATATATTGTTGAAGCTGGACTTTTTCACTATCTAATAGGCCTTTATGGGCATTAATTTGTTGTTCCATCACTCTCAATCGGTCCCGGATCATGACAATTTTATGAAAAAAACCCTCAAGAGGGATATTTTTCGACTCATGGTCGGGGTTTGCAGGCTTTAGAATGACCTCTCCCCCTTCCCATCGGTCGAGTAATTCCACCTGAGGAAAATCTTCTTCTTTTAATTCTTTAATCGCCAGTTTGACCATTTCATAGGAGGCCGTTTCAACTTCGGAAAGGATTTGAAGCTGCTCCCTCGCAATGTTGGTTACTTTATTGTTCCTGGGAAAATAGATAAAGCATCGCTGGGTATCCCCAAAGCCGGAAGCCTCTTCCACCCTGCCGATCCCAAATTGCGGATGCTTGACTAAATCTCCTTTTAACAGATCTCCCATTCTTCAATTCCTGATTTTAGAAAAACACCGTAAATATCAAGCCGGACTTTATTTTACCGCAAAGTGGAAAAAATGGGCAAGGCCTTCATAATGGAGGATGACCTGGCGTATAAAAATCGCCATCACAATCAGACCCATGACAATATAAAACCAGCCGTTTCTAACCGCTTCTTGGCCCGTCACATCCGATTCGGCCAGGCGGTAGATATGGATATTTTTATCGACCAGACCTGCTTTAATTCCATAGAAAATAAGAAACAGCGCCAATCCGATGCCGCTGACCACCAGGATGATCCCGGTCAGAGCAATCCGCAAGAGGGCAAATAGACGAATAAGCAATAGATACATTTTACTTCCCCGGGAAAATACCCTTTATTATACTGACAAATGAGCTCCCATTCGTTATGTTATATTACACAAATCATCTCAAGGAAAGAAGGATATTTTATGGAAAATCAAATAAAATCAATTCGTTCAACCTGGAGAACGTTTACCGCCGCTCCGCATCGCGTCATGTTTCTTGGCGGAGCCATTCAAGGGGTCGCAACCATTCTCTGGTGGTTCATTGACCTGATGGGGCGATTCGGCGGTTTTTATCAGCCTATTATCTGGACCATCCCCCCTGTCTGGGCCCATGCTTATTTAATGATTTATGGATTTTTCCCTTTTTTTATTTTTGGATTTCTTCTGACAACTTATCCCAGGTGGATGATGGGGGAGGAGATAGATGCCCGATTTTATGTTCCTGCGTTTTTAGGATTGGCCGGCGGCGTGATGCTCTTTTATATCGGCCTCATGACGACGAAACTTTTCCTGACGATCGGCGTACTGCTGATGATGTCCGGCTGGGGGGTGGCTCTGGTCGCGCTTCTTAACGTCTTTTTTACCTCCCGACATTCTGACAAACGGCATCAAGCCGTAACCAGCGCGGCGCTGATGATGGGGTGGCTCGGATCGGGAGCCTTTTTGCTCTGGCTCCTGACTGAAGATCCTCTACTGCTGAAAATTTCCTGGATCGGAGGAATCTGGTTTTTCCTCCTTCCGCTCTTTGTGGCTGTCTCTCACCTCATGATCCCCTTCTTTTCCTCCGCTGTCATGGAAAATTTGACCTTTGTCAGGCGGTATCCGATTTTCTGGATCATTCTCGCCTGTGTCATCACTCATGGCGTTCTCGAACTATTTGATGCCTATCGGTTTCGCTGGTTACCCGATTTGCTCCTCCTGAATTTTTCGCTTTACCTCTCTTTTCAATGGGGATTTTTCAAAAGTTTTAAGGACCGGCTCCTGGCACTCCTTCATATCGGTTTTGCCTGGCTTTCAGCGGCCATCTTTTTATATTTGATTCAAAGCTTTGCTCTGTTGGCCGGCGATGGGGGGATTTTGATTCTTTCACTGGCTCCGCTCCATGCCCTGACGATGGGTTTTTTCGGAAGCATGGTTCTGGGAATGTCTTCCCGCGTCACCCTGGGGCATTCAGGCCGGCCCCTTGTTGCCGATAAACTCACCTGGAGCCTGTTTCTCTTATTTCAATCCTCGGCGCTCGCCCGTATTTTTGCCGATATTTTTTTCAATACCGGCATCAACGGCACTTACCTCTACCTGGTTGCGGCCAGTCTCTGGCTGGCAACGTATGTTCCTTGGGGCATTAAGTATGGAATGATTTATCTGCGACCGAGAACAGATGGAAGGCCGGGATAGGTTGCAGAGTCTGCTCTAACCGAAGAAGTGGCTGACTGCGGTTGGATTAAGGGATTTGTTTCATCATCCGTATTCACTTTGAAAAAAGAGACGACCCGGGAAAGGGCCTTTGCCTGGGAATCCAATTCCTCTGCCGTTCGGGAAAGCTCTTCGACGGCCGTCGCATTAACCTGGGTAGCCACTCCAACCTGGGTCATCGTTTTGTTGATTTGATTCACCCCGGAAGACTGCTCCTGTGACGCAGCGGCCACCTCCTGTACAAGACTGGCTGTTTGTTTAATAGAAGGAACCAGTTCCTTGAGCAAATTTCCCGTATGTTCGGCCAGTTTCACACTTGAACCTGCCAGGCTTTTTATCTCTTTAGCCGCCGCCTGGCTTTGTTCGGCCAGTTTTCTCACTTCTGTGGCGACAACAGAAAAACCTTTGCCATGGACCCCGGCACGGGCCGCCTCAATCGTGGCATTCAATGCCAAAAGATTGGTCTGGTAGGCAATTTCTTCAATAATGATCACTTTTTCCGCAATGTCCTTCATGGCTTCAACTGTCTGGGTAACAGCCTTTCCATTCTCTTCCGCGTCATGGGCCCCTTTTAAGGCCATTTGCTCCATCTTGCGGCTATTATCCGCATTCTGAGATATGGATGAATGCATTTGGTCGAGACTGGCCACGGTCTCTTCGACTGAAGCGGCCTGTTCGCCTGTCATCTGTGAAAGAGTCTGTGAGGATGACGCCAGTTGAGCCGCCGCCGAGGAGACAAGATCGGCGCCCATCCGCACTTCGCCAATGGTACGGGATAACTGATGGACCATGTCGTCCAATGCGTTTCCCAGGACATCTCTATCTGACCGGCTGATGGTTTTAACGGTCAAATTTCCCTCTGAAATACTTACAGCGGCTGCCGCCATTTCTCTATTTGAACGAATCATATTATGCATGGCCGATATCAACTGGCCTGTTTCATCATTGGAGGCAACCTGAACGGGGACCTCTAAATCCCCTTTAGAAATTTTTTCGGCAATATTCACGACATTTAAAATAGGACGGGTAATTCCCCGGAAAAACAAAGTAACGCCAATGATCAGCAAAATAAGGGCCACGAAACTGTTAAACACAATACTCCGGATACTGCTCCGCATGTTTTCAACGAGCGCTTCTTTTCCGTACCCCAGCTTCACGAAACCGAGCAATGGTCCTTCTTCATTTAATTCCCGTATTTCACGTTCATAAACCAAATTCAAGTCCGAATTCCCGGGATCCTTAACGGTTTCGGTTAACGGTTTTCTTGAAACATCATAAAAAACAATAAATTTGATGTCAGGATCTTTCATCCCTTCCCTGACAAATCCCTCGAGGGCCGAAAGATCGTAATTCATAAGGTAATTAACACTGATATGTGAAAGGACGCTCGCCATGGAATTTCCCCTCGCTTCCATCATCGAATAAATGGCGGTTTGATTCTTTTTGATGATGATCGCTCCCGACATCCCGATTAAAAAAACAGTAAGCAATAAGGTAGGAACCAGAAATTTTTTACGGATTGAATTAAATTGAAAAATATTTTTAAAATTCATTGGATTAAATCTTCCCGTTTATTTAAGGATAAGTAAAACGTCATCTCCACTAAAGTCTATCCCCTGACCTGGGATCTGTCAAAAAGGAGATTGAGGCGGCGGCTTATTGGAGCCTCTTGATTATTTTTTTAAAAATCGTATACTTTAAAAAAACATCCTGACTCATATGAATGTATGAATGTAAGGGGGCATCATGAAAAAACGTGTTTCTGCGGCGCTTCTTTCCGGGCTGATGCCGGGCGCGGGTCAGTTTTACAACCGTGAATGGCTGAAAGGCGTCCTGTTTATTGCGGCCGCCACGATTCTGGGAGCCGAACTCCGCCGAAATATCCCGATGTCGGCCTTTTCTGCCAACAAGCCTCTAGCGCATACCGGCCCTTTTTTAGTCCTTGTCATCGCTTTGTTGGGAATTTCTCTCTGGTCCGTGGTCGACGCCTACCAAAAGGGGAAGAAAAAAACCCCTGATGCCTGAAAAATCCGCCTCCTTTTACCGCCGATTTCTCCTCAGGCCAGGGGATATCAACGCCTTTTTCGGCCTGATGCTCGACAATGTCACCCAGCTGATCCTCATGTCGGGGATTCTTGTCGGAATTTTCGGATACCCCAAAGAGATTGTTTTTTTTAAAATGATCCCCGGGTCGGTCATGGGGGTATTATTCGGCGATCTGGTCTTTTCCATCATGGCCATCCGCCTGGCCAGAAAAACCGGCCGATCCGACATTACCGCGATGCCGCTGGGAATCGACACCCCCTCTTTATTTGCTTTTACTTTTGGGATAATCGGTCCCGCTTTTCTTTTCCTCCATGACGCGGTTCTCGCCTGGAAGGTCTCCATGGCGGTGATCGTTTTAATCGGCTTGTTTAAAATTGCCTTCTCGCTGGCGGGGGAAAAAATCCGGTACTGGGTCCCCAGAGCCGGCCTCCTCGGCCCGATTACCGCGATTGCCCTATCTTTAATTGCCTTTTTTCCGATGCTTAAAATCTTTCATCAGCCGCTGGTCGGTTTTATCTCTCTGACCATTATTTTAGTCACGATTGTCGGTAAAGTCCGGTTTCCCTTGAATATTCCCGGGGCATTTGCGGGAATATTCGCCGGGTCGGTCCTTTTTTATCTTTTGACCGCCGCCGGATATTACCCCCAGGACATTCATTCTCATGAAAATTTCTGGAGCTTCGCTTTTCCCTTTCCCTCCGGCATATTTTTAGAAGGCCTTTCGCAGGCTATCCATTATCTCCCCCTGGCGCTTCCCTTTGCTTTAATGGTGATCGTCGGCGGCATTGACGTGACCGAAAGCGCCTCGGCCTCGGGAGACGACTATCCCGCTAACCGGATCCTTTTAACCGACGGCATCGCGACTTTACTCTCAGGATTATGCGGCGGAGTCGTTCAAACAACCCCTTATATCGGCCATCCGGCGTACAAAGGGATGGGCGCCGGAGCCGGTTATACGCTCGGAGCGGGACTTTTTATCGGTCTGGGGGGGATGCTCGGATATCTGGGGTACATCGTAAACCTGATTCCCGAAACCGCCGTTGCGCCCATTCTGGTTTTCATCGGACTTGAAATTACCGCACAATCTTTTATCGCCACTCCGGCCCGGCATTATAAAGCCATGGCAATCGCTTTTGCCCCTGTTCTGGCAACCCTGGTGTTAATTGAAGTCAACTCTTTTTTGGCAGGGTCGGGGTTAAGCGGCGAAAATTTGAAAGGAGAATCGGCGGCAAATTACAGGGCGTTGCTGGTCTTATCGAACGGGTTTATTATAACCTCTTTAATATGGGCGTCGGCGCTTAGTGATATCATCGACCACCAATTTCAAAAAGGGGCCCTCTTTTTAATGGCAGGAGGGGTTTTCTCCCTCTTCGGCGTGATCCATTCCCCTTTTGCTAACGGGAGACTTTTTCTCCCCTGGGTCGACGCCTCCTCCCTTTCCATTCAA
>JBGPKT010000031.1:0-22297 GCA_041486115.1 Nitrospiria bacterium
GGTCGTGTAACTCCAGGTCAAAGTGCCTCTGCATTATCCAAATCTCCCTGTGATGTAATCTTCCGTCCGGGAATCTGTCGGATTGGTAAAGATCTGCCGGGTATTTCCATACTCTATCATTTCTCCCATAAGAAAGAACCCGGTAAAATCGGCGATCCGGGCGGCCTGCTGCATGTTATGGGTGACAATGATCACACTGTAAGATTGTTTGAGCTCGAGCAACAGCTCTTCAATCCGGGCCGTGGCAATCGGGTCGAGCGCAGAGGTCGGTTCGTCAAGCAAAAGGACCTCGGGTTCAACTGCCAGCGCCCGGGCAATGCAAAGACGCTGTTGCTGTCCCCCCGAAAGGGAGAGGGCCGAGCGGTTAAGGACTTCTTTGACTTCGCCCCATAAAGCTGCTTTTTTCAAAGAATCTTCGACCCGTTCATCAAGAAGCGCCCTGTTTTTCAGTCCGTTTAACCTCAAGCCGGACGCGACATTTTCATAAATCGACAGGGTGGGAAAAGGATTGGCTTTTTGAAAAACCATTCCGACCCGGCGCCGGATCAGAACAGGGTCCATTTCGGGGGCATAGATATCCTGGCCGTCGAGCCGGACGGTCCCTGAAGCTTTTGCGGCAGGGATGACCTCATGGAGCCTGTTTAAACAGCGGATAAAGGTCGATTTCCCGCATCCGGACGGACCGATCACCGCGGTAATCTGCCGGGCCATGGTGGTCATCTGAATGTTTTTGAGGACGGGTGTCTCCCCAAACCACGCATAAAGGTTTTCTATTTCAAATACCGGTATTGTCGCGGTCATAGTCCATTCCGGATTTGCCACCGAAGGAGGAGGCGTGAGATAAGATTAATTCCAAGGATCAAGAGGAGAAGGACCAGCGCTGCTGTCCAGGCAAGCTGATGCCACTCCTCATAAGGTGAAATGGCGTAAGTATAAATCATGACGGGGAGAGAGGCAACTGGATCCAGGATGTTCTGGTTCCAGTACATGTTTCCAAATGCCGTAAACAACAGCGGGGCGGTTTCACCGGCCACGCGGGCCAGGCCCAATAAAATTCCGGTAATAATCCCTCTGCCGGCGGTGGGAATGACCACGAAGCAGACCATTTTCCACTCCGGCACCCCGAGGGCAAGGGCGGCCTCCCGGATCGACGAGGGGACCAGTTTTAAAACCTCTTCGGTATTTCTGATCGTGATAGGGATAAGAATGCATGCGAGCGCGATCCCGCCCGATAAAGCCGAAAAGTGCCCCATCGGGAGAACGATCAGGATATAGGCGAAAATACCGATGACAATCGACGGAATGCTGTTCAGAAGGTCGGAGGCATACAGGACCAGGAAGCCGATCAGGTTTTTCTGTCCATATTCCGAAAGATATAATCCTCCGGTTAATCCGAGAGGAATACCCATGAAGGCGGCCAGTCCGAGAAGCTTGAGGGTTCCGGCAATCGCATGGGCCATCCCGCCGCCCGATTCTCCCACCGGTTTGGGGAGCCGGGTAAAAAAATCAATACGAAAACCAGAGAGGCCATGGATCACAATATAACTTAAAATAAAAAAGAGGACCGAAAGGATTAAAAGAGCGCATAACCCGGCAAGAGAGAGCATGAGCGTGTTGATGATTTTTCGCCTGAAAGCAAAAGAAATCATCAGATCCTTCCCTCTGTTTTGGCAGCGACCCTGTAAATCAGGAGACGGGCCAATGCGTGAATCAGAATGGTGACTCCGAATAACATGAACCCGATTTCAATTAAAGCCTGGGAATAGAACTCCGAAGCCGCTTCTGAAAATTCATTGGCAATAATCGCCGCCATTGTGTAAGCCGGCTCAAACAGAGAGAGTTTGATATCGGGCCTGTTTCCGATCACCATGGTGACGGCCATCGTTTCTCCAAGAGCGCGGGCGAGCGCCAGAAAAACCGAACCGAGAATTCCGGAACGCGCATAAGGGAGTACCGCAATCCAGATCATTTCCCACCGGGTTGCCCCCAGGGATAAAATAGCCTCCCGCTGGGCGTTTGGCACAGAGAGGAGAATCTCGCGGGAGACGGAAACGATAAAAGGGAGGATCATTATGGCGAGTAAAATTCCCGCGGTCAGCATCCCTACGCCGTAGGAGGGTCCCTGAAAAAAAGGGAGAAATCCCAAGATCTGCTTGAGAAACGGCTCTCCACTCTCCCGCATGGCCGGAACCAGGACAAAGATCCCGATTAATCCGTAAATAACGCTCGGTATCGCCGCCAGAAGTTCGACCATAAAGCTGACAGGGCCTGCGAGCCAGGGGGGAGCCAATTCCGACAGGAAAACCGACATACCAAGGCCGACCGGTACCGCGATCAGGAGCGCCAGAAGAGAGGTCACCAGGGTTCCGTATAAAAACGGGAGCGCTCCAAAGATTTCTCCTACCGGATCCCAGGTCGTTTGCCAGAGAAAGGACCACCCGAATTTTTCAATCGGGAGTTTCGAATGCAGAAAAAGTTCCCAGGCGATCAGGAGGGCAAGCCCCATAATGGACAGAGCGGCCAGCAAAACCATCTTTCGAAAGAGCCAATCGATCTGCCTGTTTTTAATTGTAAAACGTTTTGACGTGTTCAAGGGAGTGGGTTCTTTTTCCAAAATGTGGAATTAAAAAGGGTTAAAAACAATATAACCATAGCCCTGAGGGATCAATTCCGGATCAATTCAAGATCACATCCGTGTAAACTTTTATGAAGGGGTCTGACGGGTTGAGGATGAGAGGGGAAAAACGGCGGTAAAAGTTGTTCCCCGGTTGATTTCACTTTCAACCCTGATAAAGCCTCCGTGGGCTTCCATAATATGTTTAACGATAGAGAGTCCCAGGCCGGTTCCTCCCATTTCCCGCGACCGGGCTCTGTCGACTCTGTAAAAACGCTCAAAAATCCGATCGAGATCGGCAGGGGGAATCCCGATGCCGGTGTCTTTCACAAAAAGTTCAATCTGACCTTCTTTCTTCAGACAGCCGGCCATTATTTTTCCTGACGGGGGGGTATATTTGATCGCATTGTCAATCAGATTGGTTATAAGACGGGAGAGTTTTTCAGAATCGGCCTCCAGGGAGATCTCTTCGCCGGCATCGACTTCGATCGTCTGATTTTTCTTCTCGGCGAGGGGAGAGAGCTCCTGTACCGTTTTGAGTAAAAATGATTTTAAGGAGATGGGGGCGAGCTGGAGTTTTTCTTTCCCCGATTCGATCCTGGCAAGCTGGAGAAGATCAGAGACGATATTTTCCATTCCCCGGGCATGTTTCAGGAGAATGCCCAGAAACTTCTGCCCTTCGACGGGAATTCCCGGAGCCAGATCCTGCAGGGCCTCAAGATACCCTTTTATCGAGGTTAAAGGGGTTCTCAATTCGTGAGACACATTAGCCACAAAATCTTTCCGGACCCTCTCCAGCCGTTTGATGTCGGTGATTTCGTGAAAAACCAGGACGATATAAATCTGTCCGGCATCGTTTTTTCCGGTCTCTGGATCGATCGCGGACAAATCGTTCCGCGCAGGCGATCCAAAGACCGGAACGGAGGCGACGGAGGCCTGCACCTGGAAAAAAGTCTCCTGCTGGCCTGTAAAACTGATTTCGAAAGAGAGGTTTTGGCGAGAGAAAAGGATTTCCCGGACAAATTCATTTAATTGCCGGTGTCTCAGGAGCTCATAATAATAGATTCCCTCCGGCAGAGAGAGCGCGAGCGAGAACATCCGCCTTAATGCGGGGTTGACCAGGAGAACTTTCCCTTCGCCATTTAAGATAAGGATCCCTTCGATCATACCGTTTAGAATGGCCGATAGTTTGGCCCGGTCTTCTGAAATCTCCTTCCAACCCAGGGCCAGTTTTCCAGCCATTTCATTAAAATCCTTCCCCAGCTCTTCACATACATCCGATTCCCGGAAACGGACCCTGAAGTTAAAATCTCCTTTTCCGATTCTATAGATCCCCTCTCTCAGGAGATTAAGGGAGGCGGTAAGACGTTTGGAAAAAAGAAGACCGGCAGGGATTGAGACCGCAATGGCCGAGTAAAAAATCAGGAGAAGAAGCTGATGATGATCCAGTTGTGAAAAAGGGGTTCCAAAAAACCAACCGCCGAAAAAGATAACAAAAAGGATAGACAATATGATCAGAAGCAAGGAGCCGGCAAGCCATGTCCGGAAAAGAGCGCGTTGAAACTTTTTTAAAGGTCCGGGCTCAATTGTCATCTTTTATTTTGTAGCCGAGTGATTTTACGGTGACAATGGCTTCAGAAAGGAAAGGGATTTTTTCGCGGATTCTTCCGATATGGACATCAACGGTCCGGGTGGTGCCGAAATAATCGTATCCCCAGACCTGGTTTAAAAGGGAATCTCTGGATTGGACCCTTCCCTTGTTTTTGAGCAAAATTTCAAGTAGACCGAATTCTTTTGAGGTTAAAGAAACCTCTTCGTTCTTGATCCGCACTTCGTGGCGGAGGGGGTCAAGCGTCAGAGAGCCGTATTGAAGTGCGGCCGTGGGTTCAACAGGGCCGGTTCGGCGAAGGAGCGCCTTGACGCGAGCCGTTAATTCTCTCGGTGAAAATGGCTTGGTGAGATAATCATCGGCGCCAAGTTCGAGGCCGATGATTTTATCTACTTCTTCTCCTTTGGCGGTTAACATTAGGATGGGAATTGTTCTGGTTTCAGGCTTTTCTCTCACTTTTTTACAAATTTCAAGGCCGTCCATACCCGGAAGCATGAGGTCAAGGATTAAAAGATTTGGTTTGAGCCTGAAAACTTCCGAAAGGCCGTTGGCGCCGTCTGAAATATGGGTAACCCGGTATCCCTCTTTTTCAAGGTAAAGCTTGATGAGATTGGCGATATCGGTTTCGTCTTCAATCGTGAGAATGTGCTGGGGCATAACGAATTTATTATCCTTCATATTAAGGGTAACTGTAAAGAGACAAAAAGGACAATCCCCCTGACCTCTCCATCCAGGGTCCATTCTGATAGTTGTTTGCATATCCGGGTTAATAGACTATAATTTGCCTTAATGATTATCGGCGTTCCCAAGGAAATTAAAGTTCATGAATACCGTGTGGCGATTATCCCGCAAGGGGTGCGGACGCTCGTGGAAAATGGGCATTCCGTTATTATTGAAAAAGGGGCGGGGGAGGGGAGCGGTATTTCGGATGACGGGTTTGTTTCAGCCGGGGCAAAAATCATCTCAAAAAAAGTGCTTTTTAATCAAGCCGACCTGATCTTAAAAGTCAAGGAGCCCCACCCGGACGAGGTCTCTCTTTTCGGGAAAAATCAGATTCTTTTTGCCTATTTGCACCTTGCAAGCGCTCCTTCTCTGGCAAAATCACTGATTGAATCAGGAATAACCGGTATTGCCTATGAAACGATTCAACTTCCGGACGGAAGGCTGCCCCTTTTGATCCCGATGAGCGAGGTTGCCGGGAGACTTTCTGTACAGGTTGGCGCCTTTTATTTGCAAAAAGCGTATGGAGGCGCAGGGGTCCTCTTATCCGGACTGGCAGGGGTTCCCCGGGGAGAGGTGGTTATCCTCGGAGGGGGGACGGTCGGTTCCAATGCCGCCCGGATGGCAATCGGTCTTGGAGCCAACGTGACCGTCCTCGATGATCAGGCCGATCCTTTGCGAAGGCTCGAGCGGGAATTTCCGGGCCAGATCCATACCCTGATCTCCTATCCCGAAACCATTAAGGAGCAGGTGGCCAAAGCCGACCTTCTGATCGGCGCGGCCCTTGTTCCGGGGGCCAAAGCCCCTTTTCTGGTTTCAAAAGCGATGATTGCTAAAATGAAAAAAGGGTCTGTGGTGGTCGATGTCTCCGTAGACCAGGGGGGGTGTTTTGAAACGACCCGTCCGACTACCCATCAAGACCCGGTGTATGAAGTGTCGGGAGTGATCCATTATGCGGTGACGAATATGCCGGGAGCGGTTCCCAGAACCTCCACCTTTGCACTGGCAAATGCGACAATGCCTTATCTTTTAAAACTGGCCCAGTCGGGACTTAAAAAAGGAATCAAGGAAGATCAGGCCTTATTAAAAGGGGTAAACTTCCACGAAGGAAAAGTGACTCATCCCGCTGTCGCTCAAGCCCTGGGCTGCGCATACGAACCTTTGTTATTTTAAGAGGAGTTATTCTATTCCTGCCTTATTCGGCTACACCTCAGGTCTTAAACCGAACCAGCTCCGCAGATTGACGCAACTCTATCGCAGAAAAACCCCTCCCTCGCAGATAATTTCTCCCGAACTGGCAAGAACATTAACTGAACTGTCGAATGAAATCAGGCGGCAGATCGGCGTTTTAATCCAGAGACAGGGAATGATCGAGGCGGTGATCGTCGGCGACGAACGGGAAATCGTCATTCCCGATTTAAGCGCATACCGGCTGGGGGGAAAGCGCCTCCGGGGCCTCCGGTGCGTTCACACCCACCTGAAGCATGAACCGTTGACCCAGGACGATCTGACCGATCTGTCCCTGCTCCGGCTCGATCTCATGGCGGTGATCGAAGTCCTTGAAAGCGGCCTCCCCGGAAACATCCAGGTAGGACATCTGGCGCCCCCTGCGGCGCCTTCCGACGGCGAGAGCAAAGTGTATGAACTTCTCGCCAAGACTCCTTTTCACCAGTTTAATCTCGAATGCGATGAATTTATTGCCGGTCTTGAAAAGAGGTTAAGCGGAGGCGGAGCCCCTATCAATATCCACGACAGAAGGGAGAGAGGCCTCCTCGTCAGTGTATCTACCGGTTCAAGATTTGAACAGGAAGATTCCCTGGATGAGCTCAAAGAGTTGGCCCGCTCTGACAATGTCAATGTTCTCGATACGATCATGCAGAGGCCTAAACAGCTTCACCCGAAATATTTAATGGGCTCCGGAAAAATCAAAGAGGTGATGATCAAGGCCTTGCAGGAGGGAGCCGCCCTTCTGATCTTTGATCAGAATTTAAGCCCCGGCCAGGCCAAGGCAATCGGTGAGATTTCGGAAATGAAGGTGATAGACAGGAACCAGCTGATTCTCGATATTTTTTCTCAGCGGGCGAAAAGCCGCGAAGGGAAGGTCCAGGTCGAACTGGCACAGTTGAAATATCTTCTTCCCAAGCTTTCGGAGCGAAGCACCGATCTTTCAAGGCTTACGGGAGGGATCGGAGGGAGAGGCCCCGGAGAAACCCGCCTGGAGATCGACCGGAGAAGGGTCCGGGAGAAGATCGGCAGGCTCGAAAAGGAACTCCGCACCCTTTCCATGGGACGTGAACAGAGGAGAAGCCGAAGGAGGGAAAGCGCCATCCCGATTATCTCCATTGTGGGGTATACCAATGTCGGAAAATCGACTCTCCTTAACGTATTGACCAAAAGCGATGTCAAAATGGAAGATCTCCTATTTGCGACACTCGATACCTCAAGCCGGAGGCTTCGGTTCCCGCGCGAGAGAGAGGTGATCATTACCGACACGGTCGGATTTATCCGCGACCTCCCCAAAGACCTTTTTGCGGCATTTGCGGCGACCCTTGATGAATTGCAGGACTGCGACCTGTTAGTCCATGTCGCCGATATTTCAAACCCGAGGCTTGAACAGCAGATCGAAGCTGTGGAGGCGATTCTTACGCGGCTTCATCTTGAAAACCGGCCGAAACTCCTCGTTTTAAATAAAATCGACAAAGTCGATTCTGAAACCGCCAAAAACCTCTCAAACCGGTTGAATGCCATTCCTATTTCAGCCTTGCAGCCCGATACGCTAAAGCATTTACTTTCTGTGATGGAAGATAAAGTCTTTTCTTCACGTAACTTTTTGGAATTAAAAGGGTTAAAAGAACATGTGGACGGGAAGGAAGATCCCCTTACAAATGGCCAATAAAGCTGAAACCGACCCGGATGCCCTTTTAATGCTTAAATATAAGGCGGGAGACGAAAAGGCATACGAAATTTTATTTCATAAATATTTTCGATATGTAATGAATCTTTCGCTCCGTTTTTTTGACCATGAATCTCAGGCGGAGGAGATGGCGCAGGAGGTCTTTACCCAGGTGTATCTCGCAAAAGGGAGCTATGAAGCCACGGCGAAATTTAAAACATGGCTATACCGGATTACTTTCAATAAATGTTTAAATGAAAAACGTAAAGGGATGTATCAGTATCCGGTCGATTCGATCGATGAGGGGTTTGAAAATGAAGAGGGGGAAAAATTCAGCCGCGAATTAGAGGACTGTTCGCAGACGACCCCTCTTGAAAATCTGGAAAAAGCCGAACTGGAGAAGATGTTCAAAAAAGCCATCGACCGGTTAACCGAACCCCAGAGGCTCTCTTTTATCCTAAGCCGTGATGGAGGCCTTTCTTACGCCGAAGTGGCTCAAACAATGCAACTCACTGAAAATTCGGTGAAATCACTAATTCACCGGGCCAATGTTTCTTTAAAAAATAGTTTAAAGGAGTTTTTTGCAAATGAATAAAGGGAATCCTTTCATAAATTGCGAGGAGATTCAGGAAAGCTTAACCGCTTTTCTCGATTTAGAGTTATCTTCGAAAGAGCGGGAATCGGTGAAGGCGCATCTTCTTGTCTGTCCGGTTTGTGCCGGAGAGGTCAACGAATTAAAGAAAGTCGGCCAATGGGCCCAGCTGATTCAGGCGGAGCCCGACCTCTATTTTCAAAAGCAGGTTTACCGGCTTATCCGGTCGGGCAGACAACCGGCCGAAGCGGAACGTCATTCAGCCCCATGGCGCTGGAATCTGTTTTATACGCCGTCATTTAAAAAAGCGGTGCTGGCGTTTGTTTTTCTTCTGACGGTTGTCAGCGCTTATTTTGTCGGATATTTCTCAAGGCCTCTATTGGTTGCCGATAACTTTGGAATCCCCCGGCAGGATCTTGAAAAAATCAATCAGGAGATCGATTTTTATAAAGATTACGAGATACTCCATCAACTAGACCTTTTGAAGAAGATGGACCAAAAAAATGAGGATCAAAAACTATGAAAAAAGCGCTTGTCGCGATGTTGAGTTTAACGCTGTTTCAGGTCTGTCCTTTTGTTCAAACGGTCTCTGGAGCATTGACCGGCTGGAGGGTAGCACAAGTCGAACGGCTCTCTCCCGAAGAGAGGGAGCGGGTGAAAAAAAATTATGAGGAGTTTAAAAAATTATCGCCGGAAGAAAAAAACCGGTTAAAACAGAGATACCAGGAATTTAAAAACACCCCTCCCGGTGAAAAGGAACGGATCCGTGAGAAGTATCATCAGTTTGAAAATATGACCCCCGAAGAGCGTCAGCAACTTGAAAAAAATCTCAAAAAATGAGGAAAAGATCAGTTACATTTTTTTCCAAGCTTTTCCTTTTTTTATTTTTTATCCAGGCTTAACGGACCGGGACCCGATGCGGCGATTATTAAGAGAGCCCCCATCATAGAGATGTTTTTAAGAAAATGAATCACCTGATTCTGGTCTGCAAAATCGGTATGAAAAATTAAAGTGGCCGGAATCATGAAAGCAAAAAGGGCCCAGGCCCCCCATCTGGCCTTATAGCCTGTGATAATCAAAAGCGATCCTGAAAGCTCAACCAGGATAGCCATGACCAGTAAAAACCCGGAGGCAGGCATCCCCTTTGAAGCCATATATCCGGCGGTTCCTGAAAAATTTCCGATTTTGGAAAAGCCTGAAATTAAAAAAATCAGGGCGATAAGAATACGACCGGCAAGCATTAAAAATGGTGCCATAGGGTCTCCTTGTTTTAAATGGGCTTTTAATTTGGGTCTCTTTTTTTCTTTAATGAAATATGATATAGTCTTCCCTATGAAATTGTCAAAAATTATTTATCACTCGGGTTTCTTTTTTATTCTGATTTTCCTGGCGGTCTCTTCTCCGGGTTTTTCCGGGGACTCTCAAACAGTGATCGGCCATTCCAAAGTCGAGATTTTATCCCCTAAACCGGAGGAGATTCTCTCTCCTGAAGAAGACGTTAAAATTACCTATCAGATTGCCCGCGGTCTTCAGGACAATGGAGACCATGTGCATGTCTACCTGGATGGTGAAAATGCCGGGACCGCAAAAAAATCGCCTCGCTCTCTTGGAAAATTGTCGCCGGGGAAGCATACGGTGGTCTTAAAGGTTTCAAATCGTGAGCATGAAACATTGAATATCGAAACTTCAGTGCAATTTGAAGTCTCTTCGGCGCCGCATCGTTAATAAATAATGGAGTTTGAAAGATGTTAAAAGAAACAAAATTTATCTGGATGGACGGTAAAATGATCCCCTGGGGGGAGGCAAAAGTCCATGTGTTAACCCACTCGCTACATTATGGGTTGGGAGTTTTTGAAGGTATTCGTTGCTACAAAGGGGATCAGGGGCCGGCGATATTTAAACTGCGGGAACATATTGAACGTCTCTTTGATTCTGCCCATATTACCCGGATGAAGATTCCTTTCAGCCAGAAGGAAATCGTCGATGCGGCAATAGAAACGATTAAAGTCAATGAACTGGAAGAAGGGTATATCCGTCCGCTTGCTTTTATCGGATACGGTGAAATGGGGCTTTATGTGAAGGATAATCCGATCCAGGTGATCATAGCGGCATGGCCCTGGGGGACTTATCTTGGTGACGAAGGGATTAAAAATGGGATCCGGGTCAAGATTTCTTCATTTGCCAGGCATCACGTAAATATCAGCATGACTCGGGCAAAAGTGACCGGATATTATGTAAACTCACAGTTGGCCAAAATAGAAGCAAAAGAACTGGGGTATGATGAAGCCCTTCTCCTTGATCCTGATGGTTTTGTTGCCGAAGGACCGGGAGAAAATATCTTTATCGTCAAAAAAGGCGAATTGAAAACAGTCCCCCTGACTTCGATTCTGGAAGGAATCACCCGGAATTCTATTATTACCCTGGCGAAGGAAAACAATATTCCTTTCAGAGAAGAACGGTTTACCCGCGACGAGCTCTATATTGCGGATGAAGCCTTCTTTACCGGAACGGCCGCCGAGATTACGCCCATTCGCGAAGTCGACGGACGAAAGATCGGAGCCGGCAAACCCGGCCCCGTCACGCAGAGACTTCAGGAACAATTCTTTTCGATCGTAAAGGGAAAGAAAAAGGTTCACTCCGAGTGGCTTACCCCGGTCCGTTAAACCTGATCATGAGGTTTGCGTCCCTCCCTTCCTCAAACCTTGCTCACCGATTGGTCCCGTAAGAAATATTTTTACAGACAACAAAAGATGTGACCCCTTTTCTGTGCGAAGGCGACCCGCCTTACAAAAAGGGAATCTTTTGTTATACTTTATAAGACAGATTGTTAACCGATGAGTTGGCGAGAAACTATCGTCCCATATGATCCAGACATGAGGGCCACCCTAATAAAAAAAGGAAACAATGACCGCGGGAAGGACAACTATTCCCTTTTCTCTCAAATCAATGGGCAACATCCATTTAAGACGGCGGTGCAAAACGGGTTCATCGAATACGCGGTGAGAGCGCGCCGGGGCGGAAAGCTCTTTTATTTTAATTTCGAACTCGCCGAAGAGATCGGACTAATTCCAGAGAGACGGCCCCATGTGCTGACTCCGGCGCTGAAGCGAGCCGTGCTCGACACCTTCAGCTTGCAAATCATCAACGAATACGACATCGCCCACCACGTGAAGATTCCGGACAAAGACGTCCGCCCCCATCGCTACATGGCGACCCGTTATTTACAGATGCAGCATCCCGACAAAAAGGGGCTGACTTCCGGTGATGGCCGGAGCATCTGGAACGGGAGTTTCAAGGGACCTCATGGGCGGTGGGATATTTCGAGTTGCGGGGCCGGAGTGACGCGCCTGAGCCCCGCAACGGCGATCGAACATCGATATTTCCGGACGGGCAACAAGAACGCGTCTTATGGGAGCGGCCGCATGGAATTGCCCGACGGGATCGAAGCGGCGCTGATGAGCGAGATTTTCCACAAAAACGGCATTCGGACGGAGCGGACGCTGGCGGTGATCGCTTACGACGACGGGACGTGTATTACCGTTCGCGCGGGAAGGAATCTCCTGCGCCCAGCACATTTCTTCATGCATCTCAAGCAAGGGGACTATCCGGGCTTGAAGCGGACCGTCGATTACCACATCGCCAGACAGATTGAAAACAAGGAATGGCCCGCGATTGACGATTCCGAAAAAAAGTACAATGACATGCTCGAACGGACGACCGCAGCCTTTGCGAAAGCGGCGGCGCAATTTGAGAGCGAGTATATCTTTTGCTGGATGGAGTGGGACGGCGACAATATTCTGGCCGACGCGGGGATCATCGATTACGGCTCGGTCCGCCAGTGCGGTCTCTTTCATCATCAATATCGATATAACGATGTCGACCGTTTTTCCACGACGATTACTGAACAGAAGAACAAGGCGAAATATATGATTCAGACTTTCGCGCAGTTAACCGACTTTTTAGTCACCGGAAAAAAGAAGAGTTTGAGAAGATTTAAAAACCATCCGGCCTTGAAACGGTTCGAGCGGATCTTCGAAGAAACGAAAGATGAGGAGGTCCTCCACCGGATCGGTTTTGACAAGGAGGCTCTGTCGCTCTTACTGAAAAACAGGCGGGACCGGGAGACGGTCCGGGAATTCAAACGTCTGTTGAGATATTTTGAAAATGCGAAGGCGAGGCGGGGGCTTCACGCGGTCTCGGATGGGATCACCTGGGACGCCATCTTCTGCGTGCGCGACCTCCTGCGCGAATTGCCGGCGCTTTATTTGTCGGGCACCAGGCCCCTCTCTCCGGAACAGTTTATCGAGATTTTGCGTTCGAAGTACGCCTCGAGGGCCGACGTTCGGGTCAGCCGAAGCCGGAGGGAGAAGATGACCCGGTTTCAGAGCGCCTATTGGCGTCTGGTCCGCAGAGCGGCGGCGATAAAGGATCGTACAGCCAACGATGTTTTAAGGACGATCCGGGAGAGGTCGGCTCTGATCAACCGCTACAGCAGATTGACCGGCCGCGCCGTAATTCTCATCGCCCTGCGTCTGGTCCGCGAATCGAAAGTTCTTTCGACCGAGGCCTTGCAACGGATGTTTCGGGATTTCGTGGAGGAGCAAATATTGCGGCCCGAATTCCGTCTGGCAGCCCGTCCGCCGCTAGCCGTCTCAACCCGAAACGCCAAGAGCGGTGAAACCCGTCGGGCCCTGCGCGCCATGCTCGATACGGTTAAGGAATGCCGGGAAGGGATTTAACAGAGCCGTGAAATAATTTGTGCAAGGCAACCTCACTGTTAATATCCACCTGCTCCCGTTACCGCGTACGGTTTGGAAATAAATATTTGGTAAAAGTCCCATTGTAATAGCTTGACCCAGCCTTAGATCATTCTTTAAAGTAATACTTATGTGGATCAAAATTAAAATATTGTTGTTCTACGCAATCATCATAGATGCCTATGTTTATTACTTTGGCAAAGGAGACCCGCTGGCCCCCTTCTATGGCCTTCTTCTTGCCTCGTTCATTTTCATTCCCGGGTTCGTTGTCGCGAAAAAGATTACATCCCGCTTTGGAAGAAAACGGCATTCAAATATCCGATAATCGCGAGTCAAACTGTAGAAGTAAAACTGAACGAGAGCTCTCTCGCGATTATTTTTTCTCTTTGGCAATAATTTTATATATTATATTCTTGTAAGTGGCAGCTGGAATGATTTTTCTTTGTGTTAATTCGAGTTTCGTTTTATAGGGACGACCTTCAATAATCTTGCTTGCAACCGCTTCTCCAATCCCAGGGAGAGTCATCAATTGCTCCTTCGTCGCCGAATTAATATCAATCAGCTCCTCTTTGACGTTTCCGGAAGCGGGTGTCTTTGAATCGGCTCCAAATGTGATGAATGGAATAAACATCGAAATGAAAAACAAAATGACTATTTTGGAGATCAATGATTTGAACATGCAACTCCTCCTCTCAGATGAGATCAATGTCAAAAATATTTAAGCACGAATATTGTTACTTGGAATAGGAAATATCTTTACGGTAATCGGGATGGTATGGTCCTGCGGGGAGACCTTGACCCTCTTTGCCAAATGCCTGTTCGTTAGCCTGACGTGCCAGAGGAACATAATTCGGGATAGCCTTGGTGATTGCGGCGTTTACAACAGCGCCTATAAGATCAGCAAGGGGGTTCCCTGTATTGCTATTCTGAGGGGAATAATTCATAACCTCCCGATGTTCCCAAATGACCTCGCCTGTTTTTGCGTCTTTCATCACATATGCAAAACCCACCGTAACAGTTGTAGATATCACAATATATTTTGCTTCCCAGTGGTCGATGGTGATATACAAAATCGCATCGGCTCCAAAAAGCTTTCCTAATCGGGAGGGTTCTGCCTGGTGAATCAAACCGGGATCATTAAGTCCGGATTCGATTAAAAGCTCTTTTGTCATGTGAACGGGGAAAACATAATAACCTCTCTCTGCCAAAGGAAGACTTACAGTCGCAAGAAAATAATTATCTGCTCCTATCTGAGGACTATTATTTACCACGGGAATGATTAAAATAGAGCGGGGATTCGATTCCTGAAATTTTGTGTAATCTTTAGGCGTTGCAACACAGCCAAATGTTAATAGGGTCATTACCAGCAGAGCAATGAATTTAATCTTTGACAATCCAGGATTCATTTTGCCATCCATAACCTAAAGATTCGTATTCGCTATTTTTCAGAAAGGGGTGTTTTCTTATTCATTAAAACATGAACATTGGCAATAAGCCGTTCCATGAGAGGCTTTGATTCCGGCCAGGCCGATTTTTCCTTTTCAAAATACACATTTGCCTCCGGATATTTACCGGTTTTGAAAAGAGCATATCCATATTCCGCATAGATTCCAGGGGGGACCAACCCTTTACTTTCTTGAGCATTTTCCATCAAGGTTGATAATTGCGCCATATAACTGGCTTGGTCTTCCGGGGTTTGGGGACTTTTATAAAAATTGTAGAGATCATTTTCATATCCGCCCCAATAATATTTTTTCTGGGGGGCGCACCCCGAAAAAATCAACAGAGATAATCCGAAAACAAATAAATATTTCATCATTGTTTATTATTTCCAGTAAGAGTAATTTCCCTATGAGTCCCCTCCCCCAGAAATACATCTAAAGACCTTAAAATATTACTCCCCTGGCGAATTTGAACGGAATGGGTTCCTGGATTTACCAGAAGCACTTCGGGCTTCCCGTTATATTTTTGGGCGGGACCGATTTCTAATCCATCTATATAGAGAACGGCATTTGGCGGAGCACCGACAATAACCAGGCCCGGGCGATCATCTACTGTTTGAACCTGGCGGTTGGGATAAACACAACCTATCATTGCAATTAAAATAAAAAATAGAGAAATGTTTTTTTTCATTTCGTCTCCGGTATTTCAGAAACCACCGCCTTTTCGATAGAGATCCCGCCTAGGGTTCCTGAAATAAGGCTGCATATCGATCCCTGATCGGTTTCAGTGTTTCCAAAAAAAGATTCTATTTTTAGACGGGCTATTTCTTTTCCTGGCAATGTCATCATGAAACCTGATTGAGGGTTTCGCACTTTTTTACCTTCTTCCATGACCATTAAATGATCACCAATCTTTAATCCCTGTAAGGAACCTCCTCCAATCAGGACATTTTTCCCCTCAATGCTTAATATATTTGTTTTCCAGGGACGGTTACCCAGGTTGGTGATCAAAGAATCCATCGCATTGGCGATTGCCGCCCGAATGGCCTTATCGTTAAGAGTGGCATCATAATCCGTATTGGAACCAAACCCGGCAACTTCTCCTGATTCAGTAACGGCTTCTCCCGCTCCTGTAGTGGAAAAAAATAGATGCCCGGTCTCAGGATCTACCAAACGGATATTGATTTTTGCATGAACTCTTTGCTTTTTGGTACTGCTTAAAAAGCCGCTCGTGCCTTCGGTGGTTCGCCCGAATTCTGAAACGGAACCTATGATTAATGTATCAACACCGACAAGATCAGCACGATGGGTAATTTGCTGTTCATTTGCCAATTTTCCAAGATCTGGACGTTCAAGGACAATAAAGCGCTCGGAACGAACCAAATCGGCGCTTAAAATGTCAGAGGCCTGTTTTCCTAATGGGTCTAAATCATTGTCACGCAAAAGGCCTAAACCGTAGTTGGTTTCATTTGTAAATCGTCCGATGGCTATCTTTCGTTTATATGTTTTTACGATTGGAATCCGGATTTCTATTTGTGCTTTCTTTTGAACTTCAGGCGTCGCTGGAGCCTCCACACTCTCGCGTCGCTCCATCTGAGGCACGGCACACGATATTAAGAAGACAACACTGAGAAAAATCAAAATAAAGTTCTTCATAATTTTTTTAAAAAAAAGTTGATAAAAGGATGGGTAATTTCAAAAAAGACATCACATGGAATCCATTATTGACGTATCTCTATGTAAAAGTAAATAGATTTACTTAAAATACATTCTTCAATAAAATCTGTCAACAACCAAAAACTCTCTGAGGTTCTCCATCTTGACACTGAGAGGAAAGGAGACTAATCTGAGGCTCATTTTAACTTATCCGGAGGTATAACATGCGTATGATGATCAAATTCTCGTTCCCCGTCAAGCCGGGCAACGAACTCGTTGGTTCGGGCAAGCTGGGTCGAATCTTCCAATCGCTTATGGAAGATCTTAAGCCGGAGGCGGCCTATTTTTTTCCTGAGAATGGCCAGCGTTCCGGCTTGATGGTCGTTAACATGACTGACTCTTCAGATCTGGCTAAATCGCTGGAGCCCTTCTGGCATAGTATCCATGCCGACGTCTCCGTGACACCGGTCATGAACGGTGAAGACTTGAAAAAAGGGCTTAGCGGCATGGCGGGTATTGTTAAGCGATACGCGTAGATCGAAACCCATCAAAGAGAACGGCCGGGGCCAATCCGCCCAGCCGTTTTTTTTGAGCTGGATGAAGGAGTCAGTGAAGGGAGCTGGTTATTCGACATCTTTTTATTCCGCGCAGTATCGTGGCCTACGGACACGAAATAGAAATGGTCAAATGCGGGCGGCTCGAGGATTGCGGGAAGGAAGGTGGATACTTTTAAGAGTTATTTGCATTGCAGGTTATCGAACTTAAATTCAGTTGATAACCTTTGGGCAATGATTACCTAATCCATTAACTGTTGTTCATTAAAGAGGTCATTTAAAAATGGACTCCATGACCTGTTTGACCTTATTTGCATCATAAGGTTTCAAAATATAGTGTTTGGCTCCTTCTTTCAGACAAGACACCACCGTATCCTGTGAAGAAACAGAACTCACCATCACGACAACAGCATTTGGGTCTACCTTTTTTAAAAGCCTTAAGCAATCCAGCCCTCCCAATTGGGGCATAATCATATCGATCATGACGACATCGGGTTTTAGTTCCTTATATTTGGTAATGGCCGTCAAACCATTATCCACCATCCCAACCACTTCAAATGGCAATTGTTCAAGAATACTTTTTAAACTATTCCTTAAGAAATTGGAGTCGTCGACAATGAGCACTCTTTTTTTTGGTTTTTGTTCAGTCATTTTTTAGTCTCTTTCTCTCGTAGATTGTTGAAAAACTCATTTTCTTCAGGCTGTTCAAAAAGCATCAGTCGCGAGGCCGCAGAAGCGAGGCAATCGGAGCGTACACATAAGTACGCGAGGATAGCCGAGCGACGAGAACGAAGGAAATGAGGTTTTTTCAACAGCCTGTTAGAAGATTTCCGATCGGGTCGCCCGCAAGATCTCCTCAGTGGTAGTCACCCCGGAGAATATTTTTTTTAGTCCATCAAGCCGCATATCTGTAAAGCCGTTTCTTAAGGCTGCCTGTCTCATTTTTTCTGACGACGCCCGTTCAATGATCATTTCCCTCAGCGTTTCGTCAACTAATAAAATCTCATGAATACCGGTCCTCCCTTTATAACCCGTATTCTTACATTTCGGACAACCGCTTCCTTTAAAAAAAGTTACTCCGGAATTTGAAAGGTCGCCCAGCTCCAGACGGTCCAATTCCACCGGTTTTGGCGTATAAGCTTTCTTGCACTCCTTGCATATTTTTCTAACCAGGCGTTGCGCCACCACACCCAATAAAGACGAGCCGAGCAAAAACGATTCGATTCCCATATTGACCAGCCGCGTCACCGAAGAGATCGCATCATTCGTATGGAGCGTACTTAAAACCAGATGGCCGGTCAATGCAGATTCCGTGGCGATTTTTCCTGTTACCGTATCACGAATTTCACCAATCATAATAATATCAGGGTCCTGTCTTAAAATGGCCCGGAGGGCCGTTGGAAAAGACACGTCCTTCTTAAGGTTAACCTGTACCTGATTGATCAGGGACAGTTGATATTCTACCGGATCTTCAACCGTGATGATGTTTTTCTCAATAGACCGAATCGTATTTAAAACGGCGTACAGCGTTGTGCTCTTTCCACTTCCTGTAGGGCCGGTTACAAGAACCATTCCGTGGGGCTGAAAAATAACTTTTGACAGGCGTTTGTCGTTGTCCTCTGAAAATCCCAGATCCGCCAATTTCAGTTGAATATTGGTCTTATCCAGAATGCGGAGAACGGTTTTTTCACCATATTGAGTGGGCAGAAGAGAAACCCGAAGATCGATTTCTTTCTTTTTATGAATAAAATTAATTCTTCCGTCTTGCGGTTTGGACCTTTCTGAAATATCGAGATTGGACAGGATTTTGATCCTTGAGGTAATCGCGGGGTGCAGATTCATGATAAAAGAGGCTTGCTCTCTTAATATGCCGTCTATTCTGAACCGAACCATGAGTTTGGACTCCGCAGGTTCAATATGAATATCGCTCGCACCCTCCTCAACGGCTTCACATAGAATTTTGTCGACGATCTTAATAATGGACGTTTCTTTTCCAGCTTTTTTTAACCTCTCGACATATCCCGCCCCTCCTTCATTCAATCCGTCTTCTCGAGAAACAACTTGATTCCCTAGATTTTCCGTGCCAACGGCATAATTTAATTCAATAACTTTTTGTAATTGTGACCGTACCGCGAGAACCGACTGGACTTTATACCGCGTTTCAATTCCGAGAGCATCGATAATATCGAGATGGGTGGGATCGGCTAGGGCAAGGGTGAGTTCCTTTTCAACCAAAAAGAGGGGCAATAATAAGAACTTTCTGGCCACCGCTTCAGGAATAATATTAATGAGGTCCTTGGAAATATTTATATCCTGTAAATCGACAACCGCCATATTAAACTGTACGCCTAAGGCTTCGGCAACATTTCGTTCGGAAACGTATCCCAATTCAACCAGAAAAGATCCGATCGGTTTTGTTTTGTCTCCTTTTTTCGCCTGTTCTTCCAAAGCATGATTTAAATCGGCTTCTGAGATCAAATTTCTGTTCCTTAAAATATCTCCTAACTTTTTTTCGACCATCCTGACGATACTCATGAACCTGTTTCCGAAGGACCTTCTTTGTGAATTAACTTTTCAATCTCTTCTTGACTTAATTGTTTCTTGTCATCTTGAACCCCGGTCTTTAAAAGCGTTTCTTTTTGAATCATTAAAAGCTCTTCCATAACCCCCTGAGGTAGAGAAGTCGATTTTTTGGCAGAGTGAAGAGAGGTTCCATTGCGGTCACGGGATGAATACGTTTCAACCGTGGGTTCCTGAGTTCCAATCAGCCACCCGCATCCGCCGCAATAGTTTTCTCCATGAGCATTGATAAAGTGACATCTTAAACATGGCGAGGCTATTTTAACACCGCACTGTCCGCAGAATATCCTGGACTCCCTGTTCGGATGGTTACAATTGTCACAGATCATCAAGGTAAACTTTTCCCCCTATTTTTTAGGTCTTCCTGTAAAAGGTAGCACTTGCTACCTCAATGTCAAATAAGCAAGAGGTGGGATATTTTACGGTGTACGATTTGGAGTCCTTTCGGGATTAGATCGACCCTTGACACATGTTTGTTGGAACTATATTAGTGATCATTTGAATTCGGGGGGCCACATGGCACATGTTAGATGGGTGAAAATGGGGAGTATTATACCAATCTGTGATGGAATTAATGATAAACTTCCAGGTGTTTTAATTGATTTCCCACGGTTTTACAGCCGATTATTTGCTTTCACCTCCCCTATTTAGTACGATCGAATTTTGAATCCTAATATTACTCTTTCGATTTCGTTCTTATCGACCTATCTATCCTAATAGGGAGAGTCAGAATGCTTTTCAAATCTAATAATTGGATGCAGTTTCTATCTTTATTGTTGGTACTCCTTCTGGCGGGAATCTTCCCAATGGATTTAAAGGCTCAGGCGGATGAGGAAATTTTCCAGCTCTCCAATCTCTCGCTGGAAAGTTTAATGCGTGTAAATATTGCAACTAAGACTCCGCATTTTAAAAAGGACATCACATCAACAGTCCATATTTTTAATGCGAGTGAAATTAAGAAACATGGGTGGCTTTATCTCTCCGAACTCTTACGACATGTTCCAGGAGTCGACCTTGTAGATATGGGATCAGGGATATTTTTTAGTGTTCGGGGAGTGGCGGATTTGAGTACCCATGGAAACAAGACAGTTATTATGATTGACGGCCATAATACCCAATTTTCCACTTTTAACAGTTCAAATTATCTTGGATTTCAGAATGATATAAATCTGGCTGCTGCAAAAAGCGTTGAGGTCCAAGTGGGTCCGGCTGGAACTCTCCATGGGGCTAATGCCTTTGGACTAGTTGTTGACATCCTGACCTACGAACCTGGAGATATTGAGGGGGCCACTGTTTCTTTCTCAGCAGGGACAGATCAGGAATACATTCCTTCTTTAACCTGGGGTTCAACTAGGGGCAAATGGTCAGGATTTTTATCCGGAACTTATTGGGGCAAAGAAACAGAAAATCTTTCTGAAATACAGATTTCCACGACCCCGGGTTATCAGTATTACAATAATAGTACCTTCCAGGATAATGGCCTCCATAACTCAAGTGGGGACGGTTATCTTGACTTTAATAAGGAAATCAGATTGGGATTCCATTTTATGCATAATCACAATGGGTTTGGAACTCTACTTCTTAGTACCGAAACTGGAAACCAGACCTCATATAAGGACATGATTTTTCTAGATATTAATCACAAATTCTCTGACCGTTTCGACTATAAATTGAAATCTAACTATCTCTCCTCAGTTATTGATTCGGAGAATACAGAGAGAATTATTACCTCGAATAACACCCATGGATCAGTTAATGCCGGGGGTCATTCTACTATTTTTGATAATCAATTTATTTTTTCACAAAATAACAGCAATGTTTGGCTAACGGGGCTCTATTATGAAGCCTCTCGCCAAAGACCTGCCCAGACAACCATTGGCACTCTTTCGGCTCCAACGGTAATTCCGATCCCAATTGAAGAAGGAAATTGGGATAACTACGCAAGTTACCTCCAGTGGGAATGGGAACCATTATCAAATTTAAACACGGTAACTGGGGTCCGGTATGTGAATAGTTTAGAGCAATATTCCAATGCCGTTTTACCCCATTTTGGACTTAAATACTTATTCCCGGAAGATTTGTCCCTTAAATTAAATTACCAAAAAGGATATCGGACTCCTTCACCAACCGAAATGGGAGCGGTGGCTTCATTCATTACTCCTAATCCAGGACTTGAATCAGAGTTTATAGATTCTTATGAGCTGATAATTTCAGAACAATCAAAAGTTGACCATATGTTCTGGTTAACCTATTTCTATTCCCAAGTTTCAAATCTCATTGTTTTGGTCAATGTGACAGCATCTACTTCAAGCTATCAAAATGTAGACACCATGATCGCCCGCGGGTTTGAGTTGGGTTCTCGATATATTCTTCGGGAAAATCTCTCCCTCGATGGTAATTTTACCTATACTGAAAGTTTTTACAGCGGGACGAATGCTAATACCCAGACAATAATTCCCTACAAAGTTAACCTTTCAATCAATTGGGTGCCTTATTCGCAATGGTCCATTACTTTCGATAATTACTTGCGGATTGATCCCAGGACTAAACCCTCCAACCCTATATATGCAGGAAACAATGCTCCAAGCTGGCTTCTTTCAAATCTGACAATGGCTATTCATAATGTTTTCTCTGTTCCAAAGCTTTCCGCGACTGTAGCAATCCGAAATCTTTTTGATGAGGAATACGGCCTTGATAATAACCGATCCGGAACGGGTCTTGTTTCAATTCATCCGCAGGAACGAAGAAACGCTATCGCGACATTAGAATATCGGTTTAAATGAAATATTTCCCTATATATTTATTAAAAACCACCTCCCTTCTTGTTTTGGTTGGGGCCATCCTTTTCCTTCCTATCCCGGTCAAAGGAGAATTTGATGA
>JBGPKT010000032.1:0-22146 GCA_041486115.1 Nitrospiria bacterium
AACATGCACCTTGGGCGGGCTGCACCAGATCAGGGTCTTCTCCTTGATGGCAGTGAAGTAAGACTTTCCGGTCGCTGCCACACCGTCCCGAAATGCGGGGCTGTCTCCATACAGGGCATCGGCCGCGACCCAGAAAAAGGGCAATTTGCCTCGTTGGATGGCGTTTTTCAACAATTCCAGACCGTTGAGATCCGCCATTTTCAGGTCAGTAATCACCAGATGATAAAAAGCCTTCTCGAGCCGCAAAAGCGCCGCCTGTCCGTTTTCGGCGGTTTCCGGCCTGTACCCCTGTTTTTCCAAAATTTTGGCCAGAGCGGTTCGAATATTGACTTCGTCATCGACGATCAAAATAGAAATCTGATTCTGCATTCAGCTCCTCTGTTCATTTCAGGGGCCTTCGAGAACACCTCTCTCAACGATCCCCGGTGCTCACTGCCTCGCGCCCGCGCACGGGCTTGTTGGCACTTTCTCGTGCCAACCTGCGCCCCCGAACCCCGCGTTACGCGCCCCTAAAAGGGGTTGTTTCACTACCTTTTTTCCTGACAGGCAGCTGGACGGTAAAAACACTACCGCTCCCTTCAACGCTATCCACATGAATGAACCCTCCATGGTCTTCAATGATCCTGTGCGCTATCGCCAATCCCAGACCTGTCCCCCCCTGGCGCATACTAAAGAAAGGCTCAAATATCTTGTTTATTTTCTCTTTGTCTATCCCGGCGCCTGTATCTGAAAAACGGACGTTCACCCATCTTTCATTGTTGAAAGTCCATTCTTCCGCCTGAATGGAAAGTTTCCCCCCGGCGGCCATCGCCTGAAGAGCATTAATCATGATATTTAGGAATACCTGGGTGATTTGATTTTCATCGGTAAGGATCAAGGGGAGACTGGAGGATATGTTTGTTTCAATGTCAATTCCTTTTTCATGGGCCTCGCCCCGGATAAGGGTCACAAGATGCTGAAGTATCGCCTCCAATTTAACCTCTTCAAGAACCAATTGATTTGGAATCGAAAAGCGGGCAAAATTATCCAGAATTCCCTTGAGTCTTTTAATTTCAACATTCAGAACATCAATGAATTCGCGCGTGGAGGGTGTCGCCCCGGGGCCGGCCAAAATTTCTTCCTCCAGCAACCCCAGGTTTAGATCCATCGCGCTTAAAGGATTGCGAATTTCATGGGCCACAGCGGCCGAAAGCGTATGGATCGCCGATAGTTTTTCCGACCGCCTTAGCTGCTGTTCTAGCCGATTGATCTCGGAGATATCCTTGACCAGAAGAACCAACCCCTCTCTTTTTCCTTCATTAATCAAATCGGATACCGTTAACCAAAGAACGAAGGTTTGATCATTTTTAGGGTAAGTCATGGTCTGATCACGAAATGATCTTCCTTCTTTAAAAGCTTCGTCCAGGAGATGTCCCAAACCCGTCGATACCGGCAAAATATCTCTGATTTGCTTCCCCAGAACATTGCTGCCAAATAAAAGGATTTTATCTGCCGCCGGGTTGATTGAAGTAATTCTCCCCCGGGAATCCACCGTGATCACGCCCGTCGGAATACTTTCAAGAATGTTCCGGGTAAGGCTCTTGACGCTCTCCAGCGTTCGTCGAACCGTATGATAACTCTGATAAGTGGTGATCACGGTAATTCCCAATACCGTTAAAAGAAAAAAAACGGCCAGAAGATATTTTTCCCGTTCAATCCCCAGAATCAAGGCGACGGAAACCACCACCACGAACACCAGAAGAATCGACAGGATGAGGCGAACGGGAATAGGTCCAAAAAGGGTCTGCTCCGGGTTGGGTCGAAACATACGGGAAGATCCGCCTTCAAAAAGATTATTTAAACATGGCTAAACCTGAGCCGCCTATCCAGAGAAATTCAGGTTTCCGCTGTTGGGCCAGGGCGGAGGAAAAAGATGAGACCCTGTTTTCAACAGTTCACCTTCCTTTTTCGCGACAAAACCAAAAACTCTTTGATATCTTGACGGGCGGAAGTCATCCGGCAAGGGGGGAGGGAGGCAAGGAAACGTTTTCCATAACTCTTTGACCGGATGCGCGGGTCGAGAATGGAGAGGACACCCCGGTCTTCGGCGCTTCGGATCAACCGTCCCAGCCCCTGTTTCAGGAGGATAATGGCCGATGGGACCTGATACTCCATGAAAGGGTTGACATTCAGCTTTCTCAATTGCTCAATCCTTGATTCAACCAACGGGTCGCCGGGAGAGGCAAAAGGGAGTTTGTCAACGATGACGCAGGAGAGGGCCTCTCCCTGAACATCCACCCCCTGCCAAAAGCTTCTGGTGGCAAAGAGGACAGATGACTGCTCTTTTCTGAATTCCCGCAGAAGCTCCGTTTTGGGGCCGTCCCCCTGCTTTAACAATAAATAATCGAGTTTATCCTGGCAATAGTCGTAAAAATAGGTTTTGTTCTTATGGCTGGTGCAAAGGACAAAAGCCCTCCCCTCCGTGAGCCGGAGAATCTCCAGGATTTCCTTTCCGGCCGCTTCTAAAAATAAATCGGAAGACGGATCGGGAAGATGTTTCGGGAGATAAATCAGGGCGTTTGAAGCATAATCGAAAGGAGACTCGAATTGAAACTCTTCGGTCGGTGAAACGCCCAACTTTTTTTTCATATAATCAAACCGTTTATCGACCGTCATGGTGGCCGATGTCAGGACCATGGTCCCCGGCCGGCTGAACAGGCTTTCTCTCAACCGCTCCGAGACATCCAAAGGGTTGGCATGGAGAACCAGCCCCTCCTGGCCTCTGGCCGATTCCCCCCAGTAGACCAGAGAAAGATCCTCCTGCTTTATAAAAAGGAGGGCGTTTTCCCTTAATTGTTCTGCCCGTTCCGCAATCTTGAAACACCCTTCGTTCCGGTCGGGAAGGGTTTGAAAGGCGCCACCGAGACGCTCGAGCAGATTGAGAAAAGAAATTACTGCCTCGGGATTCGAAGAACTCCTCTCTCCGGTCTTTGGATCCCCCGGTTCACAGGTTGAAACAGAAAACAGACGGAACCGTTTTCCGGTATTTGGATCGCCCGATCCATCCAGTCTTTGGACCGACTGATCCACAGATCGGAAGGTTGGATCAGCTGACGGCATTCGAAAAAGATTAAAAAAGAGCTCTCCCCGCTTATATAAACTTTCGACCGAATCCCAGATCGCTTTGTCTTTGATCTGAAGGCCCTTCAGTTCGCGCCGGGCGTCGGCCATCCATTCCATTAAATCATAAAGGGAAAGGGATTTTCCAAGATAGTCCGAAGCAATCTCTTCGATTAAATGGGCTTCATCAAATATCACCGCATCGTACGCGGGAAGGATCTGGCCGTATGAGTTCTCTTTAAGCGCAAGGTCGGCAAAAAAGAGATGGTGGTTGACGATGATCAGCTCAGCTTTTTCCGCTTCTTTTTTCATCCGGGTAATAAAGCAGTCGTCGTAATCGGAACAGGTTTTTCCAAGACATTGGTTCCCGGCAACCGACATTTCTTTCCAGACCTGGAGGTCTTCGGGAATTCCCGTTAATTCGGCTTTATCTCCCTTCTCGGTCTGCCTGGCCCATGCCATAATCTGGTCTAAATAAAGGGTTTCTTCCCGTTTATATAACAGAGGAGAAGAAGAAAAACCGGCATAGCGGTGTTTACAGAGATAATTCTCTTTCCCTTTCATTAAGAGGGCCGAAAAGGGACGCGGAAATATTTCTCTCAGCACCGGAAGGTCTTTAAAGTAGATCTGGTCCTGCAGATGCCGGGTGCCGGTCGACAAAACGACTTTCTTCCCGCTCAGCAACGCCGGGACAAGATAGGCAAAGGTCTTTCCTGTTCCCGTCCCCGCTTCGATCATCACCTGATGCTCTTTTGCAAGGGCCTCCATGACTTTTTTGGCCATTTCGATCTGGGAAGAACGCTCTTCGTATCGCGAAAATTGTTTAGAAAGGGGACCGTTTTGGCTGAAAAACCGCTCGATCCCGTTTAAAGCTGTTTTTAAACCTGCTGACGGCATCAATTCCCTGAACCCCTTTGACAAGTTTAAAAAATTTGCTACCTTTTATACTATGGACGTCAATGGAAGAAGTCTCGAAACCATTTCAAAAGATATTTCAGAGGGTTATTTTGTCCTCAATCCATTGACCCTTAAGCGAATCCAGCCGGAGCATTACAGCCCTCTTCACGCCGCCCTGAGAAAAGAAATGAACGTCGTCCGGGCCCAGGGTTTCCCCGCTCACGACTTAAACGGAATTCGGAGAAGGAACACCCGCCTTCAGCGGCTATACCAGGCGACTGTTGTTCTTGAAAATCTCGCGAAAGAAAAAAAAGTCAAACTTCATTAACCCGGTTTTGTGATCACGCTTTCGCGGGCAAGTATTGCGTCCCCTTCTCCCTGCCGTTTGAGCTGTTCCAGCGCCTTCTCCGCCGATTTTCGAGTTGCATAATGACCGACCCTCACCCGGTAGTAAACCCCCTTCCCCGGTATTTCCGCGGAAAGCACATACGACGGGAAACCTTTTTTAGAAAGCCTCCCGCTCAATCGGACCGCTTTTTGATGATCCTTCATCGACGCTACCTGCAAGGTAAACCGTATAGAAAGAGGGTTCTCGGGTAATCCGTTCTTTTTTAGCGCCGGTTCAGAGGGTTTTTCAGAAGAAAAGGGAGGGGAAGTCGATGGCGGGATCAGGCCGACGATCTTTTCTTTTTTTCCCCCATTTTCATTTTTACCTTTAAGGTTTTTATAAAAAGTTATGTCTTGATCCGGGTTCGCTTTAGTCACAGGAATCTGGATGTCCTTTTTGACCTCCTTTTTTACCGCGGTGATTCTTGTCCAGGCATACAATGCCCCCGCAACCCCCGCGAGGATAAAGAGGACAAAGAGAATCATTTTAACGCGAGGGAGGCTCCTCGAGCGTCTTTGATCCGATTCTTCTGGATTCTCCCTGTTTCTCATTAACTTTCTCCCTGAAGAATGAACATGGCGTCGCCGTAACTGTAAAACCGGTAATTTTCTTTGAGGGCGATTTTATAGGTTTGTAATGTCTGCTCCCTTCCCGCAAATGCAGAAACCAGCATCAGAAGCGTCGATCTGGATAGGTGGAAATTGGTGACCAGCGCGTCGACCACTTTAAACGAATACCCGGGATAGATAAAAAGAGAGGTTGTCCCGCTTCCGCCCCTGACTCCCCCTTCTCTGCCGGCAAGGGTTTCAAGCGTCCGGGTCGAGGTCGTACCGACCGCGACCACCTTTCTTTTTTCCTCTTTAGCCAGACGAATCGATCTTGCCGCGGCTTCGGTTACCGTAAAGGCTTCGGAATCCATGCGGTGATTTTCGATCTCCTCGCAGGTGACCGGTTTAAAGGTCCCCACGCCCACCTGGAGGGTCAGGGTGACGATTTCGACCCCTTTATTCCGGATGCGGCTTAATAACGCTTCTGTAAAATGAAGGCCTGCCGTCGGCGCGGCCACCGATCCGTAACCCTTTGCATAAACCGTCTGATAGGCTTCATGATCTTCTTTGAGAAACCGCCCATTGTCTCTTTTTATATAGGGAGGGAGGGGAGGTTCCCCATGAATTAAGAAATGACGGGTCACTTCCGGGGCTTCTTCTTTGAATGCCACCGCTACTTTTCCGTCTTCAAGATTTTCCTGAAGGGTCCCCTCCAGGCCCCCGGTTAAATAAACTTTTTGAGATTTCCGGAATCTTCCCCGATATAAAGCTTCCCATTCGAACGACGATCTCTGGCGAAGGAGCAAGATTTCGGTTTTACCGCCGGTCTCTTTTGATCCGGTCAATCTCGAAGGAAAAACCCTGGTGTCATTGAGGACCAATAGAGAACCCGGCTCCAGAAATTCAGGAAGGTCGGAAAATAACCGGTGCTCGATCCCGCCGGTCCGGCGGTTTAGAACCAGCAGACGGGACTGGTCTCTCACCGAGGCAGGAAACTGCGCGATCGCATGGTCCGGTATGGAATATTCAAATTCTGAAAGCTTCATCGTCTTCTAAACAACCAGAAGAGGATGGTTAAAACCAGACTGATCAGAATAGAGGTCGCAATCGGAAAATAAAATTTAAACGATTTTTTTTCAATCTGGATATCCCCGGGGAGTTTTCCTATCCACCCGATTTTTTCAGGAAATTTCTCCACCAGGAGAAAGACTAGGCCGACTCCGGCGATGATGAGCCCTAATGTGATTAATCCTCTCGCCATATATTCCGTCAACAACCCATGATAGAAAAAAGCTGGTTAAGCGGCAATCTGAAGCATTTTATCAACGGCGCCTCTCGCCTTTACCCGGATATCAGCGGGGATGACCACTTCATTTTCCATATCTTCCAGGACCCATAAAATCTTTTCGAGCGTATTCATTTTCATGTTGGCGCAATTACACCATTGACAGGCCGGAATAAATGTCTTTTCAGGGCTCTCTTTTTTAAGCCGGTGGATAATCCCCGGCTCGGTCGCCACAATAATGGTCGACGCGGACGACTCCCGCGATACCCGGCAGATCCCGCTAGTACTTAACACCTGGTCAGCCTCTTTTACGATATCGGCGGGAGATTCAGGATGGACCAGCACGGGGGCGTCGCAGAAAGATGCCTGGGCTTTATGGAGTTCATCCGCCATCATCCTGACATGGCTGGGGCAATACCCGTCATAAATGATCATTTCCCTCCCGGTCTGTTCTTCGACAAATTTCGCCAGATGTTTATCGGGAACAAAAATAATCTCTTTCCCTTCCGGAATCGACTGAACCACTTTGACGGCGTTCGACGAAGTGCAGCAAATGTCGCTTTCGGCTTTTACTTCGGCCGTGGTGTTGACATAGCAGACGACCACGGCGCCGGGGTGCTCTTTTTTTAATGCTCTCAACTGGTCTCCGGTGATCATGTCGGCCATGGGACAGCCGGACTGAAGATCGGGCATCAGAACCTTCTTGTCCGGGCAGAGAATGGCGGCGGTTTCAGCCATAAAGTGGACTCCGCAGAAGACAATCACTTTCGCGTCGGTTTTCGCCGCCTTGAGAGAGAGCTCCAGCGAATCTCCGACAAAATCGGCCACATCCTGGACTTCGGGAATCTGGTAGTTGTGCGAAAGAATGATGGCATTTCTTTCTTTTTTTAACCGGCTCACTTTTGCAATCAATTCTTTTTCAGCGTTCATTTTCTTTGATGAGTTCCTCGGCGATCTGAACAGCGTTTAATGCCGCGCCTTTTCGGATATTATCGGAAACGATCCAGAGATTTAATCCCGAAGCCACGGAAAAATCCTCACGGACCCTTCCGACAAAGACTTCGTCTTTCCCCGCATGATCCGTGGCGAGAGGGTATATTTTCCTTTTAGGGTCGTCATAAACGATTACTCCCGGGGCGGCGGCCAGGATGGCCCTTGCTTCATTAGCGCTTAGTTTCTTTTCTGTTTCGATGTTGACCGACTCGGAGTGGCACCGGAAAACCGGCACCCTCACAGTCGTCGCGGTCACCCGGATCGAGTGATCTCCCATGATCTTATGTGTTTCATTGACCATTTTCATCTCTTCTTTGGTATAGGCGTTATCCAGGAAATCGTCGATCTGCGGGAGACAGTTAAAAGCAATTTGATGGGGAAACTCCTTGATTTCCAGATCTTTAAAAGATAAGAGGGCGCGGGTCTGTTCCAATAATTCATCCACCGCTTTTTTCCCTTTTCCCGAAACAGACTGGAAAGTGGTCACGACAATCCGGGTAATCCTCGCCGCCTGATGGAGTGGGTAAAGCGCCACCACCATCTGAATGGTCGAGCAGTTCGGGTTGGCAATGATCCCTTGATGGGTCAAGGCCGCTTTGATATTGACTTCGGGAACCACCAGAGGGACATCCCTGTCCATCCGGAAAGCGCTGCTGTTATCAATCACCACGGCCCCGGACTTCGCCGCCATCGGCGCATATTTCAAACTAGTCGCTGACCCTGCCGAAAAGAGGGCGATATCGATTCCCTCAAAAGAATCGGCGTCGAGGGCCTTCACTTTAACCGGTTTTCCCTGGAATTCGATCATCTTGCCGGCCGATTGGGGAGAGGCAAAAGGGTGGAGCATTTCAACGGGAAATTGTCGTTCCTCCAGAATTTCAATCATTTCGTGGCCGACCACCCCGGTCGCTCCGACAACGGCAACGTGATAGGCCGATTTTTTCTTTAACATCTAATTCCCTTTAATCTCCATCGAAATCAAATCCCCCATTTCTCCGGTCCCGACAATCTTTTCGTTTCCGCCGTTCATGGCGATATCGGCCGTGCGGAACCCCCTGTCGAGGACTTTTTTGACCCCGCTTTCAACCCGCGCGGAGGCCTCTTCCATCTGGCAGGAATATTTCAACATCATCCCGAAAGAGAGAATCTGGGCAACCGGATTGGCAATCCCCTTTCCGGCAATATCGGGCGCCGAGCCGCCGGAAGGTTCAAAAAGGCCGAAGGTCCCCGTACTCAGCGAGGCCGATGGGAGCATCCCCAGCGAACCGGTTAACATCGCCGCCTCATCGCTCAGGATGTCTCCAAACATATTGTCTGCCAGAATCACATCAAACTGTTTCGGGTTTTTCACCAGCTGCATGGCGGCATTGTCAACGTACATATGGTTTAACGCGACATCGGGGTATTGTTTCCCCACGCGGCTCACCACCTCCCGCCAGAGAACCATGGTGGTCAACACATTGGCCTTATCAATCGAGGTCACTCTTCTAGCTCTCTTTCTCGCCGCCTGAAAGGCGACATGGGCTATCCGTTCAATCTCCTCGGTCGTATAGACCAGCGTGTCATAGGCTTTTTCGCCGGTTTCCGTTTTTTCGCGCCCTTTGGGCTGTCCAAAATAAATGCCGCCGGTCAGCTCCCGCACAATCAGAAGGTCAAACCCGTCGCCGACAATATCCGATCGGAGGACTGATGATTTTGCCAGAGCGGAAAAAACAATGGCCGGGCGTAAATTGGCAAACAGACCGAAAATTTTTCGCAAAGGGAGGAGGGCTCCCCGTTCGGGCTGTTCCTGCGGCGGAAGAGTTTCCCACTTTGGGCCCCCGACCGATCCGAACAAGATGGCGTCCGACGACTTGCAAATCTCAATCGTCTTCTCCGGAAGGGCCTTTCCTTCGCGGTCAATTCCGGCTCCGCCGACATTTGCTTCGGCCTTCTTAAATTTCACATTAAATTTTTCTTCGATCCGGTCCATCACCTTCATGGCCTCTTTCATCACTTCCGGACCGATTCCGTCGCCGGGTAAAATGGCTATCTTAAATTCTTTTTTCAACGTCAAAACACCCAAATGATTAAAAGTTTAAATAAAATCAAAGTCTTACGCGTATCAGATTTATATTTGACCAGGCCAACCAGCAAGCTAAATTATAACCGTGTAAGAGCCGTTTCTCAATTAAATAAAATCCTTTCGTTAAACCAAAGCCGGTTCACAGGTCGGACCTAAGAGCGGAAGGCCGGATGACGCGATTCGTACTGGCTAATCTGATCTTTATATTGAAGGGTCAATCCGATATCATCCAGGCCATTCAGGAGGCAATGGCGCCGGTATTCGTCCACGTCGATGGAAAAATGGAGTCCATCCTCCGAAGCAATCTTTTTTTCCTGGAGATCGACCGTCAGCGAATAGCCTGGCTTACTTTCGATGCCTTGGAAGATCTTTTCAACATTTTCTTCGGAAAGGCGAACCGGTAAAATCCCGTTCTTAAAACAGTTATTATAAAAAATATCTGCAAAAGAAGGGGCGATGATACACCGGAAACCATAGTCGAGAAGGGCCCATGGCGCATGTTCCCGCGATGAGCCGCACCCAAAATTTGCCCGCGTGACCAGAATGGTCGCCCCGCGGAAACGCACTTCATTCATTTCAAAACCGGGATTCAGGCTTTTATCCGGATTGAACCGCCAGTCAAAGAAAAGAAATTGGCCGAAACCGGTCCGCTCAATCCGCTTGAGAAACTGTTTGGGAATAATTTGATCGGTATCGACGTTGGGGAGATCGAGCGGAGCGGCGATCCCCTTGAGTATTTTAAAAGGTTCCATTTTGTTTATTCCCCTTCTAATTTATATTGTCTGATATCGACAAAATGGCCTTCGATCGCGGCAGCGGCGGCCATCAGAGGACTGACGAGATGGGTCCTGCCCCCTTTGCCCTGGCGCCCTTCGAAATTGCGGTTGGAGGTCGACGCGCAACGCTCCCCCGGTTCCAGGATATCGGGATTCATCCCCAGACACATCGAACAACCCGACTCCCGCCAGTCAAAACCGGCTTCTTTAAATATATGGTGAAGTCCTTCGGCTTCGGCCTTCCTTTTCACCGGCTGGGAACCCGGCACAATCATGGCATAAACGGAAGAAGCGACCCGGCGGCCTTTGACAAACCGGGCCACTCTCCTGAGGTCTTCGATCCTTGAATTGGTGCAGGAGCCGATAAAAACCCGGTTAATCGGAATATCGGCGATGGCCGTCCCCGCTTTAAGTCCCATATATTCCAGCGCACGTTCGGCCGATTTTTTTGCGTTGGGATCGGCAAAAGAACCCGGGACCGGAACTTTCGAGTCAATGGCCGCAACCTGGCCAGGATTGGTCCCCCAGGTGACCTGAGGGCTGATGGTCTTTGCGTCGATTTTTAAAGTCCGGTCATAGACAGCTCCGGGATCGGACGGCAGGGTCTTCCAGTAAACCGCCGCTTTTTCAAAATCTTTGGGGACATATTGAAGGCCGCGAAGATACGCGACTGTTTTCTCATCCGGAGCGATCATCCCTGCCCGGGCTCCCCCCTCGATGGACATGTTGCATATGGTCATCCGCTCTTCCATCGAAAGCGCACGAATCGCCTCCCCTCCAAATTCGACGACGTATCCCGTTCCCCCTTCGGTGCCGATCTGCCCGATAATGGTTAAGATAATATCCTTGGCTTCGACCCCGTTAGGGCGTTTTCCGTTGACTTCGATTAGAAAGGTTTTGGACCGTTCCTGCCAGAGGCATTGCGTCGCCATCACATGTTCAACTTCGCTGGTGCCGATTCCAAAAGCCAGGGCCCCAAAAGCGCCATGCGTTGAAGTGTGGCTGTCGCCGCAGACCACGGTCAGTCCAGGAAGCGTCAGGCCGAGTTCCGGACCGATCACATGAACAATCCCCTGATACGGGTTATTGAGATCAAATAGCGTTACGCCAAATTCTTTACAATTCTTAGACAGAATATCCATTTGAGCGGCCGAAACGAGGTCCTCTATGGGAAGAGACCGATCGGAGGTCGGCACATTATGGTCCATGGTGGCAAAGGTCATCTCCGGACGTCTGATTTTACGGCCTGAGAGCCTTAATCCTTCAAAGGCCTGAGGCGAGGTGACTTCATGGATCAAATGCCGGTCAATATAGATCAGCGACGGCTTGCCGGCCTTCTCGCGAACAATGTGGTTTTCCCATATCTTCTCAAACATCGTCTTTGGTTTCATGGCTTATTTTACTCTCCCCATCCTTTAAAAACGCATTTAATCTTTAGGTGTTTCGCCGCGATACCCCGAAAAATATCGAAGGGTATGACCAGGAGGTCGGAAGCGCGTGCCGCAATGGCCCGCCTGGATAATCCCCAGAGTAGGTTCCTGTTTACCTCCCTCTCTTACGGGTTGTGAATGGAAATTTTTCGCGCAGGTTGCAAGCGTTTCATCGCCGCCATTCTATTGAGTGCGTTTAAATAGGCTTTGGCGCTGGCAATTAAAATATCAGTATCCGAACCATGACCGGAAACCACTTTCCCGTTTTCTTCCAGCTTGACCGTCACCTCTCCCTGAGCATCGGTCCCTCCGGTAATGGCCGATACCTGGTAGGAGAGGAGCTTCCCCATATTCCGGGTTAATTTATCCAATGTTTTGTATACCGCATCGACAGGTCCATCCCCTTTTCCGATCTCTTTAATGAACTTTCCTTCCGTTTCCAGTTCAATGGTTGCGGTAGGGCTGACCTGGGTTCCGCTTTCGACATAGAGGCTCTTCAGCCTGAAAAGATCATTTTGCTTTGAAATTTCATCGCTGACAATGGCGTTTAAATCATCTTCATAGACCTCTTTTTTCTGGTCAGCCAGTTTTTTAAACCGTTCAAAGGCATGGTTGACCTCCTCTTCGTTCAGATCATACCCCATCTCCTTTAAACGGGACCTGAAAGCATGCCGTCCTGAATGCTTCCCCATCACAAGCTGGCTCTGACCCAGGCCGACCGATTCGGGCGAAATAATTTCATAGGTTGACTTTTCTTTTAACAGTCCGTCCTGGTGGATTCCCGATTCATGCGCAAAGGCGTTGGCCCCCACGATCGCTTTGTTGGCCTGGACCTGCATTCCGGTAATCCGGGTCAGGAGGCGGCTGGTTTTCATGATCTCCTCTGTCTTCACCCGGGTATCGGCATCATAGACTCCTCCTTTTGTCCTCAAGGTCATCACCACCTCTTCCAGTGAGGCGTTCCCGGCCCGCTCTCCTATCCCGTTAATCGTGCATTCGACCTGTCCGGCGCCGTTTTTAATGGCGGTCAGCGAGTTGGCCACGGCCAGACCGAGATCATTATGACAATGGACCGATATCACCGCATGCTGAATATTCCGGACATTTTCCCTGATCCCTTTAATCAGCGCGCCGAACTCTTCGGGAGTTGAAAAACCTACCGTATCGGGGATATTAATGGTCCCCGCCCCCGCATCGATCACCGCTTCTAAAACCGAGTAAAGATAGCCGGCATCTGACCGGGTGGCATCCATCGGAGAGAACTCGACATCTTCAACGTAAGATCTGGCTTTTCGGACCATCTCGACCGCCCGGTCTTTTGCCTCTTCCCGGGTCATTTTAAACTGGTGTTCCAGATGGATATCCGAAGTCGATAAGAACGTATGGATCCTTTTCCGGGGAGCATCGGCAATGGCGGCTGCGGCGCGTTCGATATCTTCGGCCCTCGCCCTGGCCAGACTGCAGATGACCGGCCCCTCGACCTCCCGCGCGATTCGCTGGATGGCATCAAAATCTCCCGGAGAACTAATGGCAAAGCCGGCCTCGATAATATCCACGCCAAGCTGGGAGAGCTGTTTGGCAATGGTCACTTTTTCATCGACATTCATGCTGCATCCGGGAGACTGCTCGCCATCCCTTAAAGTCGTATCAAAAATCTTGATTATCCTCATCGCTTTTTCCTTATATAAAAATAAAAAAACCTTGGTTCATGTAAGGCCTTTCTCCAGCCCTACAGGGACGAAGGTTTTCTCCGTAATACCACCCTGTCACAACGTTTCCAATCCTTAAGAGTCTACCGATGAGGATGATGAGAAGCAACCCCGTCATCTTCTTCATCAAGATCGTCAAACTCTTCTTCGGTTTCAACCTCTTCTTTCTGTTTAGCCGTTTTTGAAAAGAGGGCTTTAAACGGTCTGGCTATCGGTCCGGAAAGCGCATAAATGATCACGATTGAAAATAACATGATCTGGGGCTCAAGCGCAATCACTCCAAAAATCAACACGGTCCAGACCAGATATTGAAACGACCGCTTTGAATTAAAATTAGCGTCCTTGAAGCTCCGGTATTTGATATTGCTGACCATTAAAAACGCCAGCAGGTAGGTCATGATCAGAATCAAGATCGGCCGCACCTCAGCGCCAAGCCTTAAGATATGGCTATCCAATATCACCATCATGGCAATAGTCGTCGCCGCCGCGGGAATCGGAAGTCCATTAAAATATCTGGGATCCGACGTGCTCGACTGGACATTGAAACGGGCCAGCCGTAAAGCGCCGCACACAACAAAAAGGAAGGCCGCTATCCACCCCAGACGATTATACGAGTGGAGCGCCCAGGAATAGATCAGGAGGCCCGGTGCGAGACCAAATGAAATGAGGTCTGCCAGCGAATCATATTCCGTTCCGAAACGGCTGGTGGCTTTTGCCATCCGGGCGACCTTGCCGTCGAGCGAGTCAAAGATGTTTGCCACAAGAATGGCATACGCCGCCGTGAGATATTCTGCGTTAAATACCGAAATGATCGCATAAAACCCGCTAAAGAGATTCCCGGTGGTAAATAAATTTGGAATTAAAAAAACGCCTTTTCGGACTCTGTTCATCTTGATCATGCCAACACTCCGATCGTCGTTTCTCCCCCGGCCACCTTTTGCTTCACTTTAACCAGGATTTTAGTGTCCTGCGGGAGGTAAAGATCGACTCTTGAACCAAACTTGATTATACCACAACGCTCCCCTTTAACCAACTGATCCTGCTCTTTAACATAACAGATGATCCGCCTTGCAATCAGGCCCGCAATCTGAATAAAGAGGATCTTTTTCCCCCCGCTGGTTTCTAAAAGAATGGCGTTTTGTTCGTTTTCAAGGGAAGCTTTTTCCGCATTGGCCGCGAAGAATTTACCGGGCTGCCAGGCAACCCGGGTGACTTTTCCTGAATAGGGAGCCCGGTTGACATGAACATTAAACACGTTCATGAAAATACTGATCTTGACCGCCTTATCCTCTAAAAATCGCTCTTCTGAAACCAGATCGATCGAAATGATCTCACCGTCTGCCGGGGAAAGGACCGCACCCTCTTTCTGAGAGCCTGTCCGGTTCGGGTTTCTGAAAAACCAGACGACAAAAAAAGTCAGGACGCCGGAGAAAACCGCTAACGGGACGAGTTGGAGCGTATAAAAAAGGAGCGTGATCCCCAGGCCGATTAAAACAGACGTGAGGCCTTCAACCGCTATGGGGAACGCCCTAGTTTTTGTTTTTGTCAACGAGCCGTTCCTTTTTTAACCAAGGCATCATCTCGCGGAGACGCGCTCCGACTTCTTCAATGGGATGGGCTTCCCCTTTTTTGCTCAGGGCGTTAAAGACAGGCCGGTTGGCTTTATTTTCAAGAATCCATTCTCTGGCAAAAACCCCGCTTTGGATCTCTCCCAGAATTTTTTTCATTTCGGCTTTGGTCTCTTCGGTAACGATGCGCGGACCCCGGGTCAGGTCGCCGAACTTGGCGGTATTGCTGATGGAGTACCTCATGTTCGAGATCCCCCCTTCATAAATCAAATCAACGATGAGCTTGACTTCATGGAGGCATTCAAAATAGGCCATTTCGGGAGAGTATCCCGCTTCCGTGAGCGTTTCAAATCCCGCCATGATCAAAGCGGTCATGCCGCCGCATAACACCGTTTGCTCGCCAAACAGGTAGGTCTCGGTCTCTTCTCTGAAATTCGTTTCAATCACGCCGGCTCTCCCCGCGCCGATTCCTTTGGCATAGGCAAGGGCCATCTTTTTGGTCTCCCCTCCCGGATCCTGGTGAATCGCGATCAGGGCCGGAACGCCGCTCCCTTTTAAATATTCGGACCGGACCAGATGACCGGGACCTTTGGGGGCGACCATAAAAACATTCAGGTCTTTGCGAGGGACAATCTGGCCGAAATGGATATTAAAACCATGCGCAAAGGCAAGATAGGCCCCCTCTTTGATGAAAGGGGCGATTTCATTTGCATAGAGGTCCCCCTGAAGTTCATCCGGAGCGAGGATCATCACCATATCAGAGGCCTTGGCGGCATCACTGACCTTCATCGCTTTCAGGCCTGCCCGCTCCGCTTTTTCCCACGATTTTCCGGGTCTGAGGCCGACGATGACGTTCACGCCGCTTTCTTTTAAATTATTGGCATGGGCATGTCCCTGACTCCCGTAGCCGATGATGGCTACCGCTTTATTTTTAAGATTTTTTAATTCACTATCCTTATCGTAGTATATTTTCATTTTTATTCCTTCTTTATAATTCTGTGTGCTTGATTTACCCTTCAGCCACCTTTTTCTCTTTTTGCACCACCATTTTAGCGGCGATCTTGTTGGGGGTTCGATCGCTTCGCGCCCTCTCCCTCATGCCCCCGCGCTCTCACACAGGCAAGCCTGATGTTCAAGCGTTACCCCTCAGCCACCTTTTTCTCTTTTTGCACCACCATTTTAGCTTCTTCTCTTGCTATGGCGACGCGGCCGGTGCGGACGATGTCTTTGATCCCCAGAGGACGAAGGAGATTGATCATCGCTTCGATTTTTTTCACTTCTCCCGAAACTTCAATCGTATAGGTCGTCGGAGTTGAATCGATGATCCTGGCTCTGAAGATGTCGGCAATCCGGAGCGCTTCGGCCCTGTCGTCGGATCTTGCCTGAACTTTGATTAAAGCCATTTCACGCTCGACATATTCATGTTCGGTTAAATCGACCACTTTGATCACGTCAATCAGCTTGTTGAGCTGTTTTACAATCTGTTCGATGATCCGTTCGTCTCCATCGGTAACGATGGTCATCTGAGACATCGTCGGGTCGGTCGTCAATCCGACCGAAAGGCTTTCAATATTAAAGCCTCTTCCGCTGAAAAGCCCGGCAACTCTTGAGAGAACGCCAAATTTATTTTCCACCTGAATCGAAATGATCCGCTGCATGGCCTGCTTTCTGCTGATATGGGTTTGCTAAACTATGCGGTTAAAATGGAATCAGGAGACTGCATGCTGGCCGGTTTATCTTCGGACACAGGCTTCGGGTCTTCAAAAACCATGGCATGGTTCGAGCCTCCCGCCGGAACCATCGGATAAACATTTTCATTCGGGTCTACAAGAAAGTCCATGATGACCGGTTTTTTTACTTTTAAAGCCTCGAGGATCACCCCTTCGACCTCCTCCGGCTTCGTCGCCCTGAGGCCCACGGCCCCGTAGGCTTCGGCCAATTTCACAAAGTCAGGACTCTGGTCAAGGTAACTCGAAGAGTAGCGCTGTTCATAAAAGAGCTGCTGCCACTGCCTGACCATTCCGAGATATCTGTTATTCAGAATGGCGATCTTCACCGGAAGATTTTCTACGACCGCGGTGGCCATTTCCTGAATATTCATCTGAATACTTCCATCTCCGCTGATATTGATGACCAATTGCTGGGGAAAAGCGGCCTGGGCTCCTAACGCCGCCGGAAACCCGTACCCCATGGTTCCCAGACCGCCCGAACTCAGGAAGGTCCTCGATTGATTAAACTTGAAATATTGGGCCGCCCACATCTGATGCTGGCCCACGTCGGTGGTCACAATGGCATTCCCTTTCGTCAGCTCATAAATCTTTTGAATCACAAACTGAGGCTTGATGATTTGAGTATCCTGATGGAACTGGAGAGGCTTTTCTCTCTTCCATTCCTCGATCTGGCCAAACCATGGCTTTCTATTCTCTATTAATTCGCTCTTATCAATAAACGCATTCCGGAGGACCTCATTGAGCTCTTTTAAGACCTGCCGGACATCCCCCACAATGGGAATGTCGACCTTGAAATTCTTTCGGATCGACGTCGGATCAATATCAATATGGATCACTTCACAATTGGGGGCGAATTCGGCTACTTTACCGGTCACCCGGTCGTCAAACCTTGCTCCCACGGCAATCAGGAGGTCGCAATCATGGACTGCCCAGTTGGCACAGGCCAGGCCATGCATGCCGAGCATGCCGAGAGAAAGGGGATGCGTCCCTGGGAAAGCACCCAGGCCCATCAGGGTCATGGTCACTGGAATCTGGGTTATTTCGGCCAGATCGCCGATCTCTTTATGGGCGTTTGAAAGGATCACTCCGCCGCCGACATAGAGGACCGGCTTTTTGGCTTTGCCAATGGCCAGCGCCGCCTGTTTGATCTGCCACTTGTTTCCCTGTATGGTCGGATTATAACTCCGGATCGAGACTTTATCGGGATATTTATATTCGGTTTTGGCAAAAGTGACATCCTTGGGGAGATCAATTAATACCGGACCCGGACGCCCCGTCGTTGCGATATAAAAAGCCTCTTTGATAATCTGGGCCAGATCTTTGACATCCTTAACAAGAAAGTTATATTTTGTGCAGGGCCGGCTGATCCCGACAATGTCGGCCTCCTGAAATGCGTCATTTCCGATCATCTGGGTAGGGACCTGTCCGGTGATCACGACCAGAGGACAGGAATCCATATAGGCATTGGTTAGCCCGGTTACCGTATTGGTCGCTCCCGGACCCGATGTCACAAGGGCTACACCCGGTTTTCCGGTCGCTTTGGCATACCCTTCGGCCATGTGCATCGCCCCCTGCTCGTGGCGGGTCAAAATGACTTTGATATCTTTTTCGTGGTAGAGCGCGTCAAAAATCCCCAGCACTACTCCGCCGGGAAGGCCAAAAATCGTATCAACCCCTTCTTTTTTCAGAGACTCGATTAAAATCTGTGAACCTGTCAGTTTCATCAGAAAATCCTTTATTTCACTTTATTATTTAAATAGATTTTGGAACTATTTTATTTTATCTTCTACAGCTAAAAATAGCCCATTTTTCAACAAATTAGCATAATTTAAGGATCTCCGTCAACATCAAAAACGGATCTGCCCGGCCGTTATTTAGGGTCATTGGAGCCGTTCCTGACTCCCGGATCGGTTAACGGCTTTCGATTAAAAGAAGGTTGGGGTTTTCGATATGCTCAATTACGGTATTTAAAAAACGGCCGGCGTAGGCGCCGTCAATCAAACGATGGTCGAATGAAAGGGAGAGGGGGGCTATTTTCCTGACCGCCACCTCTCCGTTGAGGATCACCGGCTGGTCTTCGATCTTTCCGATACCGAGGATGGCGGCTTCGGGGTAGTTAATAATCGGCGTTCCGTACTTGCCGCCGATGACGCCGTAATTCGTCAGGGTAAAAGTGCCCCCCTTCAGATCTTTTAAATCAATGGTCCTCGAGGCGGCCTTCCGGGTTAATTCGGCCAGTTCTTTTGCCAGCTCAAGAATACTTTTTTGGTCCGCATTTTTGATGGCAAAAACCATCAGCCCGTCGGCAGTATCGACCGCAATTCCGATATGATAATACTTTTTTAAAACAATCTCCTGACGGGATTCATCCAGACTCGAGTTTAAATAGGGGTATTGCTTGAGTCCGGCAATGACCGATTTAATAATAAAGGGCAGGTAGGTCAACTTTAAACCCTGCTTCTCGATGGACGGCTTTTCCTGCTCCCTGAGCTCCTGCAGACGGGTCATATCGGCTTTGTCCATAAAGGTCACATGAGGAATTTTTTGCGCCGACTCGCTGACCAGCTTTGCCTGCGCCCTTTTGACCCCTCGAAAAGGAACCCGTTCAACATTGCCATCGGGCTTTATCAGAGCTTCAACCGGTTTGTCCTTCACCTCAAATCGGGCTTGGCTCTGGAGATCTTCTTTCCGGATTCTTCCGTCTGGGCCTGTCCCTTTTACTCCGGTGATATCAATCCCCATTTTTTTGGCCAGGGCCCGGACCGATGGAATCGCCCGGACTCCGGGCAGCCCGGATTTTGGATCCCGATCTTCGAATTTCGAGCTTCGAGTTTCGAGCTTTTCAGGAGCTTCATCCGGCGCTTCTTCCAGGGTCCCCACCACCGAACCGGAATCTTTTTTTGCTTCTGAAAATTCGACCAGTACATCCCCTACCTTGATCAGTCCCCCCTCTTCGCCATGAAGGGCTTTAATCCTCCCCTCATAAGGCGAGGGGATGGGAACAATCGCTTTATCGGTTTCAATCTCGACCAGGATCTGGTCGACCTTGACCTCTGAACCTTCGCGGATATGCCATTTGACAATTTCCCCTTCAGTAATCCCTTCCCCAAGATCTGCAAACTTGAATTCCCTGGCCATGGAAATGTCCTCTATCATTAAATCTTAGAAAGATTAGTAGCGAAGGGTTTGATAAATCGAGGCGATAATTTTCTCGGGAGACGGTAGATATACCTGCTCCATCCTCGGAAGGGGAATGGGGGTATTGAACCCGGCCACTCTCAGAACGGGAGCTTCCAGATACAACAGGGCCTTCTCCTGAATGATTGCGGCGATTTCCCCTCCCAGCCCTCCTTTTAATGGAGCTTCATGGACGACGATCCCCCGCCCGGTTTTTTCAATTGAAGAGAGGATTTTGCCGGTATCCATCGGATAGAGCGTTCTCAAATCGATCACCTCGGCTTCAATACCCTCTTTTTTAACCGCTTCGGCGGCTTTCAGAGCGGTATGGACCATCGCCCCCCAGGCAATGAGGGTGATATCTTTTCCGCTCCTTGCGATACGGGCTTCTCCCAAAGGGACTGGATCATCACTCGTCATCTCTTCTTTTATCGAGCGGTAAATGCGGGCAGGTTCTAAAAACAAAACCGGATCGGGGTCCCGGATGGCCGATTTTAAAAGACCCCTGGCATCGGACGGAGTCGAGGGGACAACCACTTTGATCCCCGGCGTATGATAAAAATAAGCCTCTGCACTTTCAGAATGATGTTCGGGAGCGTGAATTCCCCCGCCATAGGGCGTTCGGATCACCATTGGACAATGATAACGCCCTCTGGTCCGGGTTCTTAAACGGGCGGCATGAGAAATAATCTGTTCCATCGCGGAGTAGATGAAACCTAAAAACTGGATTTCGGCCACGGGAGTCAATCCGTAGGCGGCCATTCCGATCGCCGCTCCGATAATCCCCGTTTCAGACAGGGGGGTATCGATCACCCGTTCCCCGCCAAAACGGTCCAGGAGGCCCAGGGTCGCCCTAAAGACGCCACCGTCTTTTCCGACATCTTCCCCCATCACCACCATGCCGGGATCGCGCGCCATCTCTTCAGACAGGGCAAGGTTTATGGCCTGCACAAGGGTCAGTTTTTCCATCGGTTTGCCTTTCAGGACGATTGCCGTGAATTTTCCTCAAAACTACTTCTTCGTCGGAGAAAGAAAAATTTGTTTCTGCTCAATCAGATCAGGGGTCGGTTTCTCAAAAACATGATCGAATATTTCTCCCGGATCCACAGGGGGCATCGCCTCGTATTCCGTCACAGCGTTTAAAACCCGATTCGCGCAGTTACGGGCAATCTCTTCTTCAAAAACCGGAGTCCAGATTTTTATCTTTTCCATGTAGATTTTTAACCGGAGAATGGGGTCTTTTACTTCCCATTGCTTAACCGCTTCGGGGGAGCGGTAACGCGAAGCGTCATCTGCCGTGGTATGGTCGCTCATCCGGTAGGTCACCGCTTCGATGAACGTCGGTCCACCCCCTTTACGGGCTTTCTCCAAAGCCTCCTTCGTCGTTTGATACATCCCGAATATATCGTTTCCATCCACCTGAATACCTGGAAATCCATAGGCAATCGCTTTTTGCGCCAGCGTCTCAGAAGCGGTTTGCCTCGCCCGGGGAACCGAAATGGCCCATTGGTTATTCTGGCATAAAAAGACCACAGGAAGTGAAAAGACCCCCGCCATATTCATCCCTTCATGAAAGTCCCCCTTGGAGGTCGCGCCATCTCCAAACGTCACCAGCACCGCAATCGGATCCTTTTTAATTTTAGCCCCCCAGGCAGCTCCTACCGCATGGAGAATATGGGTTCCCACCGGAATAGCAATCGGGAAATCGTTCTGGCCGGGGGGAATGGCATTCCCCCGTTCATCTCCCGCCCAATAGAGAAATAGGTTTTTTGTCGGAAGGCCCCTCATCATGGAAATCCCGATATCCCGAAAGGCCGGAAACCACCAGTCCGAGGCTTGAAGGGCCAGGCCAGCCCCGATCTGAAGCGCTTCCTGGCCTCTGATTGAGGCGTAGGTCCCCAGCCTCCCCTGCCGCTGTAAATTCAGAGCTTTTTCGTCAAAAAGACGCGCAAAAACCATCGACTCATAAAACTGGTGGATCTCTTTTTCGGAAAAATGGGATAACAGGGAGGGGTCAGCTTCTCCCGCCTCATTTAAAATTTGAATAAAATCGATATTGAATTGGCCCGCGGATTTTTTAGGCATTTTTCACCCAGTCACCCAGTTTCAAGCATTTGTCATTCCATTCATTTAGAGTATATCATAATATAAAATTTTATTTTTTCCTTTTGGCCCGGGTTTATTAATTCATCCATTTTATTTTATTAAAACCCGGCGAATTGGGTATTGACACGTTTTTAGATTTCGGGTAGAGTAATCGAAAATTCTCTCTTGGCTATTATTTTTCATTCAAAACCAATATTTTTTTATTCAACCGGGTGGGTCTTATGAATAAGAAAAACATCTTCAGCTTCTCCCTTTTCCTGATTGCCGCAGCTTCATTTATTACCATAATAAGCCTGTTAATCACAACAAAATCAAGCCAGGCGGAATACGGCGATATTACCCTTAATCATTATGCCGAAAAAGCCGGAATGCCTC
>JBGPKT010000033.1:0-22045 GCA_041486115.1 Nitrospiria bacterium
GTCCGGGAAGGACCGATTTAATCAACTGATAGCCGTCAAGAATCGGCATTCGGACATCGCACAGGACGATGTTAAAGCGCTCCTGGTTTAAAAGCGTAATCGCTTCGAAGCCGTTTTTAACGCTCTGAAAGGGATATCCGAACCCCTCAACTATTTTTTCCAGAATGGCCCGGATATTCTCCTCATCATCGACAATGAGGATCCTTGGAAGGTCCCGTAGAATGGAATTGGCCACAACCGACCTTTCTGCCTCCCATGGCTAAATGAGCCGCCGGGAAAAAGTCATTATTATAAATCATCAATAAGGATATTCTGTGCGAAAAAAAACAAAACGATATCTGATCGTACTTCTGGTTTTAATTTTATCATTTTTTACCTATGTTTTCTATTTAAAAGTCACGATTACATCGAAGATCGAAGGAAAAAAGTGGAATCTTCCTTCCAGAGTCTACGCCGCTCCCTTTGGCATCTACCCAGGCCAGACCGTTGAGGGGGCCCATCTTTATTCCCGGCTTGAGCGGTTGGGATATCACCCGGCCTCGGGAGGGGTCAGGGCCAAAGGAGATTATTCGGCCCATTCGGATCAGATCGTGATCTATCTCCATGATTTTTCCTATCCTGAAGAGCCTTTTCACGGGTGGATCCTCCAGCTCGACCTGAGTGACGGTAAGATCCTCAGGATGTCCCGGGCCGATACCCATGAGGAGGTTTTTTTCCAGGAACTAGAACCGGAGCTAATCGCCGGTTTTTTTGAAAATACCTGGGAAGACCGGACCCTCCGCAAACTAAACGAGATTCCCGCTTCGCTGATCCATGCGGTTATCGCCATAGAAGACGAACGGTTTTATCGGCACCATGGAATCGATCCAAGAAGCATTTTCCGGGCGTTTCTGACCAACCTCCGCTCCAATGAAATTTTACAAGGGGGGAGCACCCTCACCCAGCAGTTGGTTAAAAATTTCTTTCTGAACCAGAAAAGGACTTTTACCCGCAAGATCAATGAAGTGATCATGGCGCTGATCATCGAATCCCGGTATGACAAACAGCAGATCCTCGAAACCTACCTGAACGAAATCTACTGGGGGCAGAAAGGTTCGGTGGGGATTTTCGGTATCGGAAAAGCCTCTCAGTTTTATTTCGATAAAGAGGTCAAAGAGCTGACATTGGGAGAATCGGCGCTTCTGGCCGGCATTATTCAGGCGCCCAATCATCTCGATCCCCGCAGGAATTACAAAAAAGCGATCGAGCGTAAAAATGTCGTCCTGAGAAAGATGCTCGACCTCCGATGGATTTCCGTCGAGGAATACCGGAGCGCCCTGGCGGAGAAAATTCAGATCCGGGAAATCCCCGAAGGGGGGCATTCCGCCCCGTTTTTCGCGGACCTTGTCCGCCAGCAGTTATCGGCGAATTACCCGGCGTCGGTCCTCAATACCGAAGGGTTGAACATTTTCACCACGCTGGACGTCGAGATCCAGAAGATGGCCGATGAAAAACTGAAAAAGAACCTGAACCTGCTGGAAAAGAACTATCCGGCCCTGCGATCCGACCCTTCAAAACAGCTGGAAGGGTGCCTGATCGCGGTATCTCCCCATACGGGACATCTGATCGCCCTGGCGGGAGGGAGAAATTATCAGGTGAATCAGTTTAACCACGCCACGCAGGCCCACCGCCAGCCCGGCTCGATCTTCAAACCGTTGGTATACCTGACGGCCTTTGAACAGGCGGTTAAAAAAGGGCGTTCCGCGGATACGATCACTCCGGCCTCTCTTTTAGACGATTCGCCGGTCACTCTGACCGCCGACGACAAAAGCTGGTCCCCGCAGAATTACGACAAGATCTTTCATGGGAATGTTACCGTAAGAACAGCGCTTGAAAACTCGCTGAACGTCCCTACCGTTAAGCTGGCCTTAAAAATCGGGCTCGATGCCGTTATTCAATCGGCCAGAATTTTAGGGATCGAGAGTCCCTTAAGGCCGACCCCTTCGCTTGCCCTCGGCTCATACGAAGTCACCCCCCTGGAGATGGTCGCCGCCTATGAAGTCATCGCCAATCAGGGCATGAAAGCGGAAATCCAGACAATCAAGCAGGTTACCGATACCCATCACAAAATTTTAGAGGGAAAAACGCTGGAAATGAGAGAGGCCTTTTCTCCGCAGGCCACTTTTCTGGTGACCCGTCTGTTACAGGGGGTCATCGAAAACGGAACGGGTAAAGGGGTCAAAGTGATGGGTTTCCAACGCCCTGCGGCGGGGAAAACGGGGACGACGAGCGAGTATAACGATGCCTGGTTTGTCGGATACACGCCAGACCTGCTGACGCTCGTCTGGGTCGGTTTTGACCAGGGAGAAAAGATTAACTTAACAGGCGCTTCCGCGGCGCTGCCTGTCTGGGTCGATTTTATGAAAGAGGCTCTGGAGGAATTTCCCGGTTCCGATTTTTCTCCTCCGGCGCATATTCGGTTTGTAAAGGTTGTTCCCTCAACCGGCCTCCTTTGGGAGCCCGGGTGCGGTCCCGATGTGATCGAGGAAGCGTTTTTTGACGGGACAGAGCCGGTTCAATCTTGCACGATGAAAGGAATGCCATAAGTGACTAAAACGAACTATTTAAAGGTATTTTGCGGTTTTTGCATGCGGGGATTCACACCCGCGAGCGGTTTTTGCATGCGGGGATTCACGCTCGGAATGGTATTTTTAATATTTTTCTATTCAGGCTGCGCCTCGTTTCAGGAGCCTTCGCCGTCGGCGCCTCCCCTCTCTTTTCCCCCTCCGACAATGGGTGAAGAAAAAGGGAGAGACGATGCTCCCCGGCGGATGGCCTCTCTCCACCTGACCGAAAAGGGAAAAGGGGAGCTGGAACATGGAGAGCTCAAAAAAGCGATGGACCGTTTTGAAAAGGCCATCGGGCTTGATGCTCAAAATTCGACGGCTTACTTTTTTTTCGCCGAAGCCCGCTTTCAGCAAAAGGAGTACCGCCAATCGCTTGCCCTTCTCGAACGGGCCGAAGGGCTGTTGCCTGGAAATCCGGAATGGCTGGTGAAAGTCTATCTCCTGCAGGGACGGAATTATGAGGCGCTGGGGAATAAAAGCGAGGCGTCCAAAAAATACCAGAAAGCGTTGGAGATAGATCCCGGTCAAGCGGAAGCCCTGGAACGCCTCAAATAATGGGGAGGAGGGTGACCTTCTCTGCTTACGCTCCGAAGTTTATCCTCATCTCTAGATTTTTACATTTTTTTACATTATGATGGGATAATCAAACTTCGAAGAGGTCGCAATGAAGGTCACCCTCCTCCCCATTATTTATTATTATTACGAAGCGGCATCCGTGGGAATATAGCCGCGGCGTGAGGTGTTCTCGCAGATTGATTTCACCTGCATAAATTGGAGGAGATAATCGGACCCGCCGGTTTTCATGCCGACCCCCGACAGGTTAAACCCTCCAAACGGCTGTCTGCCGACCATGGCGCCGGTAATTTTCCGGTTTAAATAAAGATTTCCCGCCTGAAAATGATTTCTGGCTTTTTGAAGGTGGGATGGTTTCCTCGAATAGACCCCGCCGGTCAGTCCAAAGGGGGAGTCGTTGGCCATTTCGATTGCCCTGTTGAAATTTTCAGCCTTAAAAACAGAGAGGACCGGTCCGAAGATTTCTTCGCGCGCAAGGGGGGAATCGGGCGAGACTTCTTCAAAAATTGCCGGCCCGATAAAATAACCCCCACCCTCTCCTTCTTCTCCGCGATCTTTACGACGGTAGACTGCCTTGGCTTCTTTTAATCCAATTGAAATATACCGGCTAATTTTTTCTTTGGCCTTTTCATCAATGACCGGCCCCAGAAATGTGGAGGGGGATTGCGGATTCCCTCGAACGAGGCTCTCTGCCGCCTCCGCCAGACGTTTCATAAACTCGGAATAGACCGCCTGATGGACAATGACCCTCGAACAGGCGGAGCATTTCTGCCCCTGAAAGCCAAAAGCCGATTCAATCACCCCTGAAATCGCTTCATCCAGATCGGCGCTTTCGTCAACAATGATCGCGTTCTTCCCCCCCATTTCGGCAATCACTTTTTTAAATTTATTCTGTCCCGCTTCGACAAGAGAGGCGACAGAGAGGATATGCCTCCCGACTTCGTTCGATCCGGTAAAAGCAATTAAAGGGATATCGGGATGTCTGATTAGAAACTCGCCGATCTCTTTCCCTTCACCCGGTAAAAACTGCAGGATGCCGGGAGGGGCTCCGGCAAGGCTAAAGAGTTCGGCCAGTTTTGATCCCAGGATCGGGCTGAGCGATGAAGGTTTAAAAATCACGCAATTCCCCGCCGCCAATCCGGCGGCAATCATTCCGGTAGGAAGAGCAAGGGGAAAGTTCCAGGGGGAGAGAGCCGCCATGATTCCGACCGGCTGTAACGAAAGGCGGTTTTCTTCTCCTGGGAGAGAAGCCACAGCATGGGCTCCAGCGTAATAAGCATGGAGCCGTTCGATCTCGTCGGCGTAATAAAAGAGAAAATCGATCGCTTCGCAGACGTCGCCATCGGCCTCTCTCCAGGTTTTTCCCACCTCCAGAATTTCAAGAGCGATCAGCTGATGGCGGATTTTCTGAAATTCCCGGGCGGTATTTCTAAGGAGCCCGGCTCTCCGGGCGGGTGAGCTCTCTTTCCATAGGATAAAGGCATTACGAGCGCCTTCGATCGCGGAGCTGCCCTGTTCGATCGACGCCTGAGAGACTGTGCCTAGTACCTGACCGGGAGCAGAGGGGTTGGCGGCCGTCGAGCTCTTTTGGGTAAAAACCTTTTTTCCGTTAATCACCAGGGGATAGGCCGGAGTCTCTTGCGTGATTTTCTGGTTGATCCGGTTTAATTCAAGGCGGACTTTCTCGCGGTTTCCTATGATTGAAAAGTCGAGCGGAGGTTCATTTTGAAATCCCGGGTTCGGAGCTTCCGGTCTTTGGATCGACAAATCCACAGGTCGGATGGATTCGCATAAAACCGATTCCGGCGAAGTGCAGAACGGGTTGTCTGCTTTAAGCTCTGCCGGTTTCAAAATCTCTGGATCGACCGGTTTGCCGGAAAAGCTCTGCAGCAGAATAGAACTGTTTGCGGTATTTTCCATCAGCCTCCTGATCAAATAGGCCATGCCAGGGAGTACCGGCCCGATAGGAGCATAAACCCTTAGAGAATATCCTGATTCGATCAGGACCTTTTGAAGCGGTTCGGCCATCCCGTAAAGCATCTGGAGTTCCACAGGGCTCTCCGGTGAACCTGAAATCTTACTCCGGTCTTGAGTCCGGCCGGTCCAGAGGTCGGAAAGGGCCAGCGCATACGAAAGGGTCCTAATATTATGGCTCCCGATGACGGGTTGTAACAGAGGGGCGTTTTTGATCAACAGGCGGACGGCGGCTTCAAAATTCCGATCCGTCTCGCTCTTTTGAGTAAAAACGGGGAGTGGCCAGTTCCGCTGGTGGGCATAAGCGACTTCATAATCCCAATAGGCCCCTTTGACGAGCCGGACAAGAATCGGGCGGTTCTTCAATTTGGCCCAACCGATGAGTGACGCCAGATCTTGTAACGCATCTTTCAGATAACACTGGAGAGCAATTCCCGCTACCGGCTTTTCACGAAATTCCTCTTCCTCCAGCAGAGTCATGAAAACGGCGAGGATTAGATTTTTATAATGATAAGATTCCATATCGAGAATGACCGAGATATCAAATTCCCGGGCTTTTCTAAAAATAGGCCTGAGCCTGTCAACAGAAGTTGTGACAGATTCTCCCCAATCGAGGGGATCCAGGCGGTGGTAGAGAGAAGAGAGCTTGACTGAAATCTGAGATCCTTTTCCTCCCGGATTAAATAAATGGAGTTGCTCCAGCAGGTCGAGGTAACGGGTCTGATAAACCATCCCTTCGGAGTGGCAGACCGTCAGTTCCCCTAACAGGTCGATACTGAAGTTCCGGCCTGATTTTTGAATCCGCCGGATGGCAGGAATCGCGTCTTCAAAGCCGTTGCCGGGGATAAATTGGGAAGCGAGCGATTCGGCAAAGGAGCGTATGGTTTTTGCCGCTACCGGACTCAGCCGTTTCCCTTTTTCAAGCCATTTTAATCCCTGGCGCATCACCGGGGGAAGATCATGAATATCTTCGCCGAGGTACTCCAGAAAGAGTTCGATTACTTCTGTGTCAGATGCGACGGCAGGGAGCGCATCGATAAAGCGAAAGAGGCCGGTTTTAATCCGTTCATTTTTTAAACAGAGAGAGATGACGCTTTCGGTCAAACCTTTGGGAGTGAAGGCTGAAAGAAGAGAGGGTGTGCGGTTTAGCCGGCTGATGATTTCGCTCCCGATTTCATTAACCCTTTTTTCAATTTCAGTGTCAGAAACCGGCTTCATAAAATTAAGTATGGTGGGAGGGGCTTCCCTTGTCAAGGGATCTACCCGATTCTGTTCCCGGTACCAAACAGACCAGTCATTAACCTCCTTTCACGGGAAAGCGGAAATTTTTGGATATGCTACACTATGATTAAACATCATTCCGATTTTACACAGGAGAAAGATTGCCCTCAATTTTAATTGTTGAAGATAAGGAAAGCCTGGCCAAAATGTTGATGACCGCCTTTCAAGCCGAAGGGTTCGAGACGGCTTGGGCCGAAAATGGGCGAGAAGGAATGGCCAAAGTCAAGAAAGGTCGGTTTGATCTGGTCGTCAGCGATCTGAAACTCCCCTACCATACCGGATTGGAAATTCTTGAATTCGTTAAAGAAAATCATCCGATGGTCCCGGTTATCTTAATGACCGCATTTGGAAGTATCGAAACGGCGGTCAAAGCGGTCAAAGAAGGGGCGTTTGATTTCATCACCAAACCGTTTGAGCCCGACCATTTGATTTTACTGGTCAAAAAAGCCCTTGAAACGCAAAAATTAATGACCGAAAACATGATTTTAAAGGAAGAATATTCCGACAACCTGGAGTTCCCAAAAATTATAGGGAAAAGTCCAAAACTCATGGAAGTTCTTGAAAATGTTAAAAAAGTATCTCAAAACAAAACGACTGTTTTACTCGGAGGTGAAAGCGGAACGGGAAAGGAACTTGTTGCCCGCGCCATCCACTTGATCAGTCCCAGAAAAGATGCCCCTTTTATCGCCATCAATTGCGCAGCCATTCCCAAAGACCTCCTGGAGTCGGAGCTTTTCGGCCATGAAAAAGGCTCTTTTACCGGCGCGACAGAAAAAAAAATGGGGAAATTCGAGCTTGCCGATAAAGGGACGATCTTTCTTGACGAAATCGGAGATATGGACCTTGGGCTTCAGGCCAAACTTCTCCGTGTTCTGGAAGCCCAGGAATTCATGAGGGTTGGGGGGGTCCATCAAGTCATGGTCGATGTCAGGGTGGTTGCCGCCACCAATAAAGATTTAGAAGACGGAATTGCCAAAAAGACTTTTAGAGAAGACCTTTTTTTCAGGCTGAATGTGTTCCCCATTGTGATTCCTCCGCTCCGAGAACGGAAAGAAGATATTCTCCCCCTGGCAGAGCATTTTATCGAGCATTACTGCAAAGAGATGAAAAAAGAGTTGAAAACCCTCTCCCCGGAGGCCAAAAGCAACATGACAGCCCATCCTTGGCTTGGAAATATCCGGGAACTCCAAAATTGCATCGAACGGGCGGTGATCCTTTCCGACCGGGAGATTACCCCTCAACATCTCGGTCTCCATTCGATCGGGACCATGAATGATTTTTCAGAAAACTTTCCTCTCGAAGGGGGCCTGATGGAGGTCAGCGGGCGGGCAAGCAAGCTGATCGAGTCGAAACTGATTCAAAAAGTGCTGGCCGAAACCGATGGAAACAAGACCAAAGCGGCCGAAATCTTGAAAGTCAGTTTTAAAACCCTTCATCTCAAAGTCAAAGAGTATGGATTGGAATAACCGGTAAGTATCGACCGTCCTTACCCTGACTTCCATAAAAATAACGAAATCATTTTTAAAATATGTTTAAGTTACTGAATTTTATAGTTTTTTAGAAGTCTGCATCTGGCACACGAGTTGCAAGTTGCAGGTTATATGTTTGGGAACAAAATTTTACATGAAAAAGGATTTTATGAAACTTATTAAAAACCAAAAAGGGTTTACATTAGTCGAGTTGATGATCGTGGTGGTGATCATTGGAATCCTGGCGGCCCTCACGGTGCCTTCTTATAATAAATTTACTGCCCACCAGAGACTGGGTGGGGCGGCCCGGGAACTCTTTTCGGATGTCCGATCAGCGCGGGTCACTGCGATTAAAGAGGGCGTTCAATATTCGATTAATTTTCCTAACTCAACCCAGTTTCAACTGATCAAAGCATTGACGCCGACTTACGCCTCATTTGCTCCCGCTGTTTCCGCGGGTGTTACCCCCCCTTTTTCGGTTGTGACGACGTATGATTTGACAGCGTTAGGCTATATCGGCGTGACCATGACCGTTCCGAATATTCTCCCTGTTTTTCAGCGGACCGGCACGGTTTCAAGTGTGAACGTCAGCAACCCATTATTCCCCACTTTTTCGACTTCCGCTCCCCCCAATATTGTCCTGACCAACAGCTATGGGGAGACCAAGGCGATTTCAATTAATACGGCGGGATACGCATTAATCAAATAATCAGGGTGAAGTGATGAAAATGAATTTAAATCAAATAACAGAAAAAGGGTTTACGCTGGTCGAGGTTCTCATCGCTTTAGCTATCCTTTCGATCGGACTTCTGATGGCCGCTAATCTACAGATCACGGCCATATCGGGAAACAAAGGTTCCTCCCAAATGAGTGTGGGGACCCTTCTTGGTCAGAAGGCGATGGAACAGCTCCTGACCTATAACGCGGCGACTGATCCCTCCCTGACAGCGGGGACCCATACCGCAACGACGGAAGCGGCCAATCATTTGACTTTGATCCCCGATACAACCTTCAACGGGACGGTCTTTACCCGAAATTATACGGTTTCCACCAACAACCCGATCGCGGGGGTTCGGACCATCTCCCTCAACGTTCAATGGACCAACCAGTCGAATCACCAGGTGGCTCTGGTAGAAAGGGTCATACCTTAATATGCGTAATCGGACAACAAAAATACGGGACGAGGCCGGTTTTACCCTGACGGAATTGATGGTGACGGTGGCGATTTTTGCGATTGTCCTGACCGCTGTCTATGGCGCATTCACCAGCCAGTTTAACTCCTATCAGACACAGGAAGATGTCGTCACGGTGCAGACCGATATCCGGAACGCGTCGGAAATGCTGACACGGGATATCCGGAACGCCGGATTTGGGGTTCCGACAGGAGGGGGAGTGACCGCGATTGCCGCGGCGAGCGCCAACTCCATTTCTCTTAACCTGGCTGGATCCACCACGTCGACCTATATTTCGTCGGCCAATTACACGGTTGCCGGTAGCTCTCCTGGTCCTTATACCTATGTCGTGCGTGTTGCTTCAACCGCGGGATTTCAGACAGGTCAAAAGTACAATACCATTGATATCAGGACCAAGATGGTTGCGATGGGAAATGGCGTGGGGGATCAGATTATATTGGTGGGAACCAATACCCTCACCCTTACCGGGATTTTGAACAGCAATTTTGTTTTGACTATGGGGGATCTCGTTGTCGCTCCCGGATTTACTCCGGTAACCTATGTTGTATCGAACTGCAACGGAACCACCTCGCTGAATCGTACCGATCCTGTTTCAGGAACCTGCGTTCTTTTAAGTAATAATGTTCAAAGTTTCAGTTTAAGCTATATCATGGCCGATGGGACCACCACCACGACGCCAGTTCCGCTGGCCAATATTGCCGCGGTCAATTTTACGATCAATGGCGGAACCACCAACACGATTTCTAATCTGAATGGTCAGAAAAGGATCCGGACGGTCAACTCTATTGTCGCGTTAAGAAATTTTTAATTTTTTCGGGGAATATGAAATGAATAGGAAAACGAGGAGTGGAAAAGAGGAGAGGAAGTTTCTTAAATCTTCTTGCCGTTTAACGGAGAAGGGTTCGATCCTGATGGTTACGCTCATGATGATCCTGCTTGCCACGATTGTGGGTTTTATCGGGTTAAAAACGGCGACCACCGGGATCTCGCTGGCGGGAAACTACAAGTCCGGCATGCAGGCCTTTTATACCGCCGATTCCTTGACCAAATATGTCATCGCGAATCCGATTTCGTTTAACATGACCTCTTACCTTGTTCCTCTTGCCAGCCAGGGCATTCCTGATCCGGGGCTTCCCGGGTCTTCGATCCTGGCCACCATCTTTCCGGCGACGACAAGCAACCTGAATTCCACTGTGACCTATCTTCAAACCGGAATTCCTCCGGCAGGGACCAGTTCCCGCTATTTTCAGACCAATTATTTCGTGCTAAATACCACTGTTAAGGGAACCAATAACGCTCAGGAAGTACACGAGATTCTCTATGCTTCTACGGTTCCAAAGGTCTGCGGACAGAGCTGTTAAGGAGTTTTGAAAGGAGAAATGAACATGAAACGGACAAATTTAATACAGATTATCTTTTCTTTATGGGTTGGAGTCAGCTTCAGTCTCTTGCCCGGAATTTCAAATGCGGCGGTCGATACTGGCACGGGAGACACAGAAATATACGGGTCGGCGACATCGTCGACCTTACCGAACGTCCTGTTTCTGGTGGACGATTCCGGAAGTATGGGCCAGCCTCCTCCCAATTCTCCTCCGCCCTATCAGTCCAGTACGACCTATACCGCTCAAAAGGTCTGTATCGGAATGCTCGAGGGAGGAAGCAGCGGCAATTTGGCGTGGGCGGTCCCGGGCGGACGGGGCGGAGTCGGGCTTGAGCGGCCTCCGGTGATGGCCAGTTCAAATCGTAGAGATAGCCGATATAGCACGGCTCCCCCTAAAAAGGCCGGTTGGGTTGCCGGGGTCGACACGATGGTCTCGGCGGTCAAAGCGGGTTGGAACGGCGGCGTCACCGCGGCGGCAAACCTGATCTGGAATGGAAAAATGCCGGAGTTTATCTCTGTGGCTACTCTTTCTAACATCAACGGAGCGATACAAGATTCGCAGAGCAATGGGATAAGCGGTGTCATCGTAACCGCAACCGATTCACTAGGAAATACCTATAACGCCACCACCAGTTCCTCCGGCGCCTATAAAATTAAAAATGTTCCGAACGGAACCTATACCCTGACCCCTAGCCTTGCAGGATATACCTTTGCCCCTACAAGTTTGAATGTAACAATAAGTGGTTCCAGTCAATGGGGTCAAGACTTTACGGCTTCAACGGCTACGGGTACGTACACCATCTCCGGTAATATACAAGATTCAGGGGGTGCTAATGTCAGTGGAGTCACCGTAACCATAACGGGAAATGGACAAACCTATACCGCCACTACCGGTTTAACCGGGAATTATTCAGTCAGCGGTCTCGCGGGTAGCACGAGCGGGATAACTTATACTGTAACCCCAACGCTTACGGGACATACCTTTAGTCCCACGAGCAAGAATAAATCAATTTTTTCAAGCAATAAAACGGCCGATTTCACCGATACAACTTCCGGCGGTGTTGCCGCAACTTACTCGATTAACGGTACGATTTCAACCACGGGGGGCACTCCGGTTGTGGGTGTATCCGTTTCAGTAGCAGGAAATGGAACAACCATTCAAACCTCTACAGATGCAAGTGGCAATTATCTCGTGAGTGGGCTGGCAGGTGGCGGAATAAATTATGTCATAACCCCTACTCTTTCGGGACATACCTTTAATGTTACGAGTAAGAATAGAACGATTACTTCAAGTAACCAAACGGCCGATTTCACCGATACAACTGCCGGCGGCGGCACAACTTACCAGATCTCCGGCAATATACAAGATTCAAATGGCAACAATCTAAAAAATATGACGGTAACCGTTACGCTATCGAATGGAACGGTGGTCGGATCCGCTACCACCAGTAATAGTGGCAATTATACGATCAGCGGCCTCACAGGGGGTGGGATAACCTATACCGTTACCCCTTCCGATCCATCGAATACTTACACCTTTTCACCTTCCAGCAGTAACATTACTATCAATGCCAAGAGCTTTACGGCAGACTTCGTCGCTAACGGCGGTGGCGGTGGTGGCGGTGGTGGAACGAACGCTTGTGGTGCCCAAACCATCTACAAGTTTACACCTTCGGGGGGCGGTGGTGGGTACAGTTTATCAGGAACCTATAATGCCTGGGGCAATCTTGCCAATGGAATCCAGACCAATTGCCCTGCCGCATATGACACTTTATATGCAGGTGTCAATGCGCCCGCTACGGGCATCTGGATTGGAAATTTGAACTCGACGAACGGTTCCTGCACTTCAGCGGATCAGGCCGGGGCCTATTTTCTCGGAAACTATGTGAATTGGGCCAATCAAACGGTCGCCGCCGCATCGGGCGCGTCTAAGATGTCGATTGCCATCAGTACGGTCCAACAGCTTATTTCTGCGAATATGACGAACAAGAATCTGAGAATGGGGCTGATCACTTTTGACAGCGGGAGCAAGGGAGGTACGTTTGTCAAGGTCGGCGGTTCGTATACCAGCTATGTCCAGGACCCTACAACCAGTAATCTGACCAACCTCAACACGGCAGTGGGGAGCCTCTCCGCGAGCACCATGACGCCGCTGGGCGGAGCCCTTTATGAGTCGATGCTTTATTTCATGGGAAAACCTTCATGGGTCACGTCCGGTCTGACTTATACCTCTCCGATTCAGTCGGCATGTCAAACCAATTACGTGATCATCGTCACCGATGGGATGTCGACCAGCGATACCGCGATGATTAATAGTTTTGTCACCACGACCGGTGCAAACGGTATAGTTTGCACCGGCGGCGATTGCGATGGGGATTATAATTCGGTGAATTCCTATCATGAATTGAGCATTAACGCCTTGCCGATTTCAGGGGGAGGTTCTGATTACCTGGACGATGTTTCTTATTTTATGCACCATAACGATATGATTTCAACGATGCCGGGATCCAAAGTGTCTGTCTTTACAGTCGGATTTGCACTCGACCCGGCCGATCAGACTGATGCGCAGGGGATTACCCTGTTGACCAACACGGCTGCAAACGGAGGGGGAAAGTTCGTTAATGTCGGCAATGCGGCGTCTTTATTGACGTCTCTCAGCAACATTTTGGGATCGATTCTCCAGATTAACACCTCCTTTGTCGCGCCGGTTGTTCCGGTCAGCCCTGCCAACCGGACCTACTCCGGAAATTCAGTTTATGTGGGGCTTTTTCTCCCACAAGGGTCCGGTTTCTGGTACGGGAACCTGAAAAAATTCGGTTTTGTGAATGGCCACGTGGTCGACGTAACCGGACAGCCGGCAACCAGTACCACCGGCGCGTTTAATTCAACGGCCAAATCGGTCTGGAATCCGACGAATATTCAGGATGGGGGCCTGGTGTCAGAGGGTGGGACGGGAGCTGTTCTCCTCAAACAGACTCCGCAAAACAGGAATCTCTTTACCTATATGGGCACTTCCAATTTTCTGACCAGTTCCACGAATGCTTTTACGTCAGGGAATAAGAAACTTACCCCGGTCCTCTTTGGTCTGTCGTCTGCGGCGAATGTGACCAGTACGATCGATTTCGTTTACGGATACCCCGGTACCCGGCCCTGGATCATGGGAGATATTCTCCATTCCGAACCGGCGGTTGTGAACTACAAAAATAACCTTTCGGTGATTTATGTCGGTGGAAACGACGGGATGCTCCATGCCTTTGCCGATATCAATCCGAATAATTACAACTGTTCCATTGCCACTTACGGCGGGTCTCTAACGAATCAGGTCTTTACCAATCCCTGTCCGGCCGGTTATGCCGCGCCGACGATGAATCAACCTCTTCCGAGCGGTACATCCGTGAATATCATGGATGGACAGGAACTCTGGGGATATGTCCCTCCGGATATTTTTCCGAACCTCTCGAATTTAAACTCTCCGACTCATGGCTATGGGGTCGATGGTTCGCCGGCCATGTATTATTACGATGCGAATAACGATGGCATCATCGGGGCAACGACCAGTGATTGCAGTCCCGTCGCAAGTACCAATTGTGATCAGGTCCTTCTGGTTTTTGGTGAACGAAGAGGGGGGCATGCCTACTGGGCGCTGAATGTGACCGATCCTCTGAATCCCAAGGTGGCCTGGCATTTCGATAAAACCACCCCCAATTTCTCGGAATTGGGAGAGAGCTTTTCCCAACCCCAGATTGCTCCTGTGAAGATCGGGACCACTCCGACGCAGATTGCGTTTATCGGAGGCGGGTATGATAACGTCAAAGAAGATCAGAATAAGAACCCCTCTTTTGCCACGACCTCAGGTTATAAATTTACCGATCAATCAGGCCGTGGAGTCTATGCCGTCAATCTGCAAACAGGGGCCTATGTCTGGAGCTGGGCCTATAATTCCACGAGGCCGAGTAATAACCCCACTTATTCGATTCCAAGCGATGTGACGGTGCTCGACTCCAATAACAACGGGGTGGTGGATACGCTTTATGTCGGGGATGTCGGGGGACAGCTCTGGAAATTTGATCTCACCAATCCGATCCCCGCAATCTGGAGCGGAAAAATCATTTTCCAGTCCAACCCCGGATTTGACACGACAAAAGGGCGGAAGATCTTTTACGCTCCCGATGTGACTTATGAAGCCGGTTATCAGGCGATCTTTTTCGGAACCGGGGACAGGGAACATCCTTCGTCAAACGCGAGCGGCAGTCCAACGCCGTCGCCGATTCCGGTTGATCGTCTCTACTCGGTTTTTGACAAACCAGCTTATACCGGAATCATGCTTGAAGGGGGAACGACTCCGGTCAGTACCAATTCCAATCCTCTTCTGATGGATGTGACCGCCAATGCCTCTCCGGTCATTACCGGTGGGGGGTGGTATATCCTGATGAATGTTGCCGGGCATGGTGCTGGAGAAAAAGCGCTCTCCGCTCCGCTGGTACTGAACAAAGAGGTGACCTACACAACCTATGCCCCCAATCTAATTACCACATCGGGAACCTGCGGAGCGGCCCTGGGCACCGGGTTTGTCTATTCATTGAAGTATTCCGATGGCAGTAATTACTTTACCAACAGTACCTGGAATAATGGCTGCACAGGGCTGGCGTGCCGGTACAACTCCTTGGGAGGAGGTATTCCTTCCGGGGTGGTGGTGACCATCAATGCCAGCGGCACGACGGGTCTGGTCGGGGTCGGCGGCGGAATTGGAACGGTACCTCTGGCCACAGGAGCGCAATTCAACCAGCTTTACTGGCACCAACCTTATTAAGGAGGGGTACCGGAAATATCCCGAACGACTTTTTGATATGAAAGGAGTCCCGATGAGATTTCAAATGAATAAAAATCTATGGAAAGTCAGAGGAGCGCTGGCGGTTGCCGCCCTTGCCCTTCTGGCAACCTCTGCCCTGGCAGATGATTCTTCCATCACCTATCCGGTTAAAAGGATGGTGATCGGAACCGTGATGTCTGTTTTGCTGCCGGCGGACAAGGGAAGAGATGGCGAGATCATGGTCAGTGAAAAGACTTATCAGGTCTCCTCCAGGACCGTTATGGTGGACGAAAATGAAAGAAAAACCCAATTGGATCACTTTAAGCTTGGAAATTGGGTCTATATGATCGTGGACCTCTATCGGGACCATCGAGAGGTCATGTTTATCGGTCCGTCAACCGATCCCAGCAGCGGATCGGATCCGTATCGGCAGGAAAAACCATGAGATAATTCCTCATTGTAAAAGGTTCAATAAAATTTGAATAAGTCGAGGCCAAAAACAAGAAAAAATAAATCAGGACAAAAATCTCCTGAGAATAAAAAGATTAAACGGACATGGGTGGTTCTGGGGGGGCTCGCCGCACTGGCTCTTTCAGGAGTCTTCTTTTTTTCGCAGAGCGGGCCAAAGGAGACCTCTCTTCGGTTGCCGCCCCCAAAGCAAGGGTGGGGATACGTTTCTCAAAGCCGACCTGCTCCGTCTGGCTCTAAAAATCTCACCCTTTCTCCGCTTCCTCTGACGGTTGAAAATGATCTTTCTGCTCTGTATGAGGGGGCGGAGCCTGCCAATCCGGGAGATCGCTTTGAGTGGGAGAGGAATGGCGCTATCATTCCCGGAGAAGAGAGTGCAAAATTAAAAAAGAACCAGCTGAGAAAAGGGGATAGCATCAGGGCCAGATTTATCCCCGCAGGCGGACCCGAATCTGTAGTTTCCGTTCCAGAGGTTGTGGAAAATACTCTTCCGAGAATCACATCGATTAAAATCGAACCCTCCCTCCCGACCAAAAAAGATACTTTAATGGCGAAAGTTGAGGCATTTGATGCCGATGGGGATCCGATCTCCTATACCTGGCGATGGATAAAAGGAGATGGGTCAGTGGCGGGAAATGAGGCCTCTTTTTCCGCTTCCACCCTCTCCAAGAATGATCAGGTAACGGTCGAGGTGGTTCCTTCAGATGGGCAGGGCCAGGGGAGTTTAATGAGAGCCTCTGTCAAGATCGTCAATGCTCAGCCGAGAATTACCTCTGCGCCGACTCCCTTTTCAGGTAAAGAGTACAGTTATCAGGTGACCGCTGAAGATCCCGATAAGGACTCAATCACCTTCACCCTCACAAAAAGTCCCCCGGGGATGACGATTGACCAGAAAACAGGTCTGATTAAATGGGTCTTTACCGAGAAGGATGCCGGAAACCACCCGATTGAGATCAGAGTCTCCGATCCGGAGGGGGAAGGGGATATCCAATCATTTATGCTCCCGCTTTCCTTCACCACCACTCCTGCAGCCTCCCTCACCTCAGCGAGCATAGCCGAAAAATAGTCCTGTCAAATTCCATTGTTGTATTCTTAATTGGCCCATTGTTATAATGAGTCGAAACGAATTGTGAAAAGGAATTCTTTTATTTGAAAAAACCGAATCCCTCCAGCTTATCCCCTGTTTCATCCTCCATCAGACTCTCCAAAGGGCTTGATACCCTCAACTTATACGGCAGTTTTGACTCTCATTTAAAACGAATCGAGTCGCTTCTCCGGGTCAGAATTATGGCGCGCGGGGAGGAGATCCGGATCGAGGGGGAACCGCACCAGGTGAAAGAGGCCGGAAGGGTTCTGCATGACCTTCAGATGGCGGTCCAGAAAGGAAAACCAATCAAGTTGGAAGATGTCAATGAAGCGGTTGGACAGAGCCGGCAGGAATCCTCTTACAAAAAAGAGCATTTCTCCCATATCCCTGTCCCCTCCAAGAAACAGATTATTCCAAAAAGCCAGAGACAACAGGCCTACGTTGACGCCATCCTGAAAAACGACATCGTGCTCGGGATCGGCCCCGCCGGAACCGGAAAGACTTATCTGGCGATGGCGATGGCGGTTCTTGCCTTTACCCGGAAGCAGGTCAGCCGGATTATTCTGGCGAGGCCGGCGGTTGAAGCCGGCGAACAGCTTGGATTTCTTCCCGGAGATCTTTATGCCAAAATGAATCCTTATCTCCGGCCCCTCTATGACGCCCTTTTTGACATGATGGATATCGAACGGGCTAACGGGTTGATCGAAAGAGGGGAGATTGAAATAGCGCCCCTGGCTTATATGCGCGGGCGGACCTTGAACGACGCTTTTATCATTCTTGATGAAGCCCAAAATTCTACGGCGGAACAGATGAAGATGTTTCTGACCCGTCTTGGATTTAACTCTAAAATGGTGGTGACCGGCGATATCACGCAGGTCGATCTGGCGGATAATAAAGTCTCGGGGCTCATTCAGATCCAGGCGATTTTAACCGGCATCCCTGGGATTGAGTTTTTTTATTTTACCCAGAAAGATGTGGTGAGGCACCGGCTGGTTTCCGATATTATCAGGGCGTATGAGCAGTTCGGCGGAAAAGAGAAAAAGGGAAAGAAATAAAGTTGGCGGCAGGGAGCGAACAGAGGATCTGGGTTAAAAATCTCCAGCGCAAGATAAAAGTAAACACCCCGCAACTCAAAAAAAGATCGCTTCTGATCTTAAACGCTCTGGGACAAAGTGAAGCCTCTCTGAGCCTTCTCCTTGTCAATGATAATACCATTCAAAAACTCAATTACCAATTCCGGAAACTCGACGAAGCGACCGATGTCCTTTCTTTTCCGATGCATTCAAAGAAGGGGCGGCCCGGATTACTTATTCTGGGAGATCTGGCGATTTCCGTCGAAACCGCAAAGCGGCAGGCTGAAGAACTGGGCCATTCTTTCGAAAGAGAGATGACCTTTCTGTTGATTCACGGGATTCTTCATTTAACCGGCTGGGACCACGAACGCTCTCCCGGCGAAGCGAAAAAAATGTATAAAAAACAACGTGAGATATTAGCTTTTCTTGAAAGATACGCTTAATCGACGTTATGTTACGGTACCCTGATAGGCTAGGGGGCAATCCTCACTGCTCCGGCTCCGAAGTTTATCCTCATCTCTAGATTTTTACATTTTGGTGGGGTAACCAAAACTTCGAAGAGGTCGCTGTGAGGGTTACCCCCAACCCATCAGGGGGTACACAGAAAGGTTTCTTTTAATTAATGAGGATGGAATGGGATTAATTGATCATTTAAAGGAGGGGTTGTCAAAAACCCGCCGGCAGTTTTTGCAGACCTTCGGGGAAATTTTTCTTGAAGAAAAACCGGTGGACGAGAAGGTCCTTGAACAGGTGGAGGAAATTCTGATCCTCTCCGATATGGGGGTTAAAACCGCCGATGCGTTAATGGCCCCCCTCCGCGAGAGGATCAAACGAAAAGAGTTGAAAGAGCTCTCTCAGTTAAAGGAGGCGCTCAAAGGAGAACTCAAAAGACTATTTTCTCAACCGGAACAAAAGGAAGGTCCTTTTCAACCCCTTTTTGGGGACCGTCCCCGGGTGGTCATGGTGGCGGGGATCAACGGGGCGGGGAAAACAACCACCATCGGGAAGCTGGCTTACCGGTTGAAGCGAGAGGGGAGAACGATACTGCTCGCCGCGGGAGATACCTTCCGGGCGGCGGCGATTGAACAGCTGATCATCTGGGGAGACAAGAACGGAGTCGAAGTGATTGCCCAGCAGCATGGGGCCGACCCCTCCGCGGTTGCTTTTGACGCGTATGCCGCCGCAAAATCGAGAAAAACCGATATTTTAATCGTCGATACTGCCGGACGCCTTCATACCCAATCGAATCTGATGGAAGAACTTAAAAAGATTAAAAAAACCCTGGGAAAAAGCGACCCTTCTTCGCCCCATGACCTCCTTTTGGTGCTTGACGCGACGCAGGGACAGAATGCTTTAAGCCAGGCAAGAATGTTTCATGAAGCCGTCGGAGTGACCGGAATCATTTTGACGAAGCTCGACAGTTCCGCAAAAGGAGGGATAGTTGTTCCAATCTGGACTGAATTAAAAATACCGATTCAGTGGGTTGGGGTGGGGGAAAAAGCCGGCGACCTCGAACCGTTTGAGGCGGGGACTTTCGTCGACGCCTTATTCTCCGATTAGGACAGGTTCTGAAAAAGGCCATTCGTTGTCATCCCGCGCCAAAGGGATGGTCATGGTATACCCTTCCTTCCGACGCCGCCGACAGACCTTTTTGAGCAGTCTGTCAGGGGGTGTGGACGACGACCCGGTTTTTCCCGCTTGCCTTCGCCAGATAAAGCGCCCGGTCGGAATGCTTGAATAAATCTTCGAGGGAGTCAGCGTCCTCAGGAAAAGTCGCCAGGCCGAGGCTGGCCGTAATCCCCATCATTTTATTTTGATCGTCGCTGACCAGCGCATTTTTTTCAATTTCCAGGCAGATTCTCTGGGCGATCTGGGCCGCGTCGGTTTTTCCGGTCTGGGGGAGGATTACGGTAAATTCCTCTCCTCCGTACCGCGCCGCGACATCGATGGTCCGGATATTATTCCGGAGGAACTTTCCCACTAAGCGGATCGCTTCATCTCCCGCGAGATGCCCGTGCAGGTCGTTAAACTTCTTGAAATTATCGATATCCATGATAATGAGAGATAACGGGAGCCTATGCCGTTTTGACCGTTCCATCTCTTCAGCGATCCGTTCCTGGAAATAACGCCGGTTTAAGAGGCCGCTCAAAGGGTCGGTAATCGATATCTGGCGGAGTTCTTCCGACCGCCGGTAAAATTCCGACCGTTCGATTGCCATCGATGCGTATCCGCTGATGGTGAGGGCAACCTGAAGGTCTTTTTCGGAAAAAGCCTGTTCATTGATTTTATCGGCCACGTTGATGACCCCGACCGTCCGCTCGTTTAATTTGATCGGAACAGAGATGAACGACGCCGTTTTGTATCGGGAACGTTTGTTCAGCAAAACCCTGGGATCTGATGCCATATTCTGGACCATCAGCGGAGTCCCCTCTTCAAGGACTTTGCCGGAGATCCCCTGGCCCAGCTGAATCCGCTGGCCTTCCACTATTTTTTGGTTCATCCCTTTGATCACTTTTATTTTTAAATCGCCGGACTCTTCATCCAGAAGCATGAGAGACCCCTTTTCCGCCTGAAGAATGGAGATGGTCTGCTCAATAATGGTTTTAAAAAGCTCTTCCGAATCGAGGGTGGAGCCGAGGATATGCGAAAACTCTGTCAGCGTTTTGGAATCTTTCCGGTGGTTTCTCAGCGCTTCGGAAAGAGAGTGGTTTTCAAGTATAATGGAGGTCTGATTGCTGAATAACGAAATGAATTGAATATCCTCGTCAGAGAGAGGGGTGTCCATAAAAACGAGGATCGACTGGTTTTTCCCCGGTTTTCCGACCGGGAAGAAATGAAGGAGACTGGTCTCTTCCGGAAATCCCCCTTTGACGATTTCCAGAACTTCCCGGGTGGAATAGGGGAGGCCCTCTTCCAGAACCTGACGGAGGAGCTCATTCCCTTCTTTTCCGGTAAAATGGGCCAATTCATATAATTTTTTTCCGAAGGCCTCAAAGGTTTTATACTCTCCGGTGACCGGATCGGGTCTTAAGATGGCCACGGTGCTTCCATTAAAAATAATACCTAAAGCGTTGAGAAATAATCCATAAAAATCCCTTTCCCCAAAATTCTGGTCCAGTTCATTAAATAAGTTTAAAAGGGTGCTGAGTTTGTTCGAACGGGCTTCCAAGGTCTTCTTTAATTGGAGATTCTTGAAAAAAGGGGTTGCGACAGATTCGATCAGCTGGCTGGCGTTCATGAAAGATTCTTTATCGAGGAGTTTAATTTCTGCCGATTTCGCCAGAAACGGTTCGGTGTTAATGTTCAACTTTTCGATTTTTGTTTTGAAATCCTGCAGTTCTTGGTAAGAAAAATAAACCTTTCCCCCAACGAGGACCTTCCGCTCCTGACCCTCAGTTTTTAACGGGATTGCAAACAGGTTCAGATTCGCGTAACATTTAAAGAAATTCCGGTGTTCCGACCGGTCTGCCTGAATAATATGACTTTCGCATTCGGATTCGCAGAGTTTTTTTAATTCCGGATTCTGATGGACAGCCGCGCAGATCGGGTGGTCCCCTACCGATTCGCAGAAAAATTTGATCTCTTTGGAGGTGTCAAAAGAGGAAAGAGAACAGCCGGTTAATTTGGCAAGATTGTCCTGGATAGATTTCCACGACAATGCATCATAATTGGACATTTAAGGGGCCTTTTCCGGTGGGGAAAAACTCTAAAAAAGAGGAGTTCGTTAACTTCAAGTTAAGGTCTTTTCCTGAAAAAGTCAAGACAATTTAAAGAGGTCTGATGAGTACATTTAAACTCTCTTCCGAGTTTACGCCGAAGGGGGACCAGCAACTGGCAATTGACCGGCTGACTGCGGGATTGAAACAGAAAAAGAGGTTTCAAACGCTTCTCGGCGTGACCGGCTCCGGAAAAACCTTTACCATGGCCAAAGTGATTGAAAAGATTGAAAAACCGACGCTGGTGATGGTGCATAATAAAACGTTGGCCGCCCAGCTTTATCATGAATTCAAGACCTTTTTTCCGGAAAACGCCGTGGGGTATTTTGTCAGTTATTATGATTATTACCAGCCTGAAGCCTATCTTCCAACGACCGATACCTATATTGAAAAGGACAGTTCCATCAACGAACA
>JBGPKT010000034.1:0-20643 GCA_041486115.1 Nitrospiria bacterium
GGCATTATTGATAACGATACCGTGGATCTTTCGAATCTGCAACGGCAGATCCTTCATTCGACAAAAACGATTGATGTCCATAAAGTCGACTCCGCAATGGCCACCTTGACGGCGCTCAACCCGGATGTCACCATCAATCCCATTAGAGGCCGTATCTCATCGGAGAACATTCTGGAACTGATCAAAGATTACGACATTATTTTAGACGGCTCCGATAATTTTCCTACCCGGTTTTTAATTAATGACGCTTGTTTCTTTTTAAAAAAGACGTTGATTTCCGGAAGTATCTTCCGGTTTGAGGGACAAGTGACTACTTTGAAAGGCCATATCGGGGATAACCCCTGTTACCGGTGCCTCTATCCGGAACCTCCCCCTGCGGGGATGATCCCGAGCTGTCAAGAGGCAGGAGTCCTGGGAGTCCTTGCCGGAACGATCGGTATTTTACAAGCCAACGAAGCCATTAAGGAGATACTGGGGATCGGAGAGTCTCTTTCGAAAAGGCTTTCGATTTATGATGCACTCGATATGGATTTTCGAGAAGTCAAAACCAAAAAAGACCCTAAATGCGTCCTCTGCGGCCCGAATCCCAAGATCACCAAACTGATCGACTATGAACAGTCCTGCACCCTATAAAACAAGCTTAGCTAGAACAGGCTCACCCGGACCGTGCTGAAAATCCCAAGATCGATAAAGGAGGCACTCTTTTCACAAGCAGCCGCCGCGGACCCTGTTGAATGCTGCGGCCTTCTGGCAGGAGAAGGTGAAAAAGTCACCCACCACTACCAGATCAAAAATGCCGACCAGAGCGCCACGACCTATTTAATGGAACCCCGTGAGCAATTCTGGGCTTTTGGAAATATGAGGCATAACCGGCTCGAGCTCCTGGCCATCTATCATTCCCATACCCATACCCCCGCCTATCCTTCGCAAACGGACATACGCCTTGCCTATTATCCCGAATGCGTCTATATCATCATTTCGTTAATGGAAAAAGCCTCACCAGAAATGAAAGCCTATAAGATCATCAACGGGAAAATCACCGAAGAACCGTATGCAATTGTTTAATCCTTCCGGAATAGATTTACTTCCTGGCTTGGGCAGCAATGAGCTGAATTTCCTCCCGGACTTCATGATCGAGCGTACGGCGAACTATCCATTTTGGGGCGTAGAAAGCCGGTTTGAATTTCAGCAGATAGGTCAAACGGGTGGCCCGGCCGCTTTGAATCGGTTTCAAAATCCATTGACCTGAAAATAATTCCAAATTCCCCCCCGTTCTATCAAAAACTATTTCTTCAAAAGGCTTTTCAATTACATTTAATTTAATCTCTATTTTTTTGCTGAAAAAAAGAAATTGTGTCTTCGTCACCTGTTCGAGAATGATGTTATTTCCGATCCGTTGGACCATCCGGCTGGCCTGCATCTGGGGCAGAAAGTCCGGCAGATGATCGTAATCGGTTAATACATTCCAAACTTTTAATGCCGCTACGGGAATATCCGTCGAGGCCCGCAGGGCCATCGGCCAGTCATTTTGGATAAATTCAAAATCGACACTTTCATCGATCGGATCGAGAATTCCATCCCCGTGAACGGATTCTCCCATCGCAAAAGAAAACAACAGAATGAATAAGGACAAAAATTTCAAATGGACTTATCCTGTCACATGAAGAAATAATGAACGTGAGATTATCATGATCATAATATCCAATTTATAACTAGTCAATCATCACATTTGGGAGTCTCGTCAATCAAATGAGCTCTTTCCAAATGTTGTCTTCCCCTACAAGTCAACAGAAAGGCGACATGACAGAATCGGAGGATGACGGGTACAAATCTGGTTTGATAGAATGAAGGTCTTTGAAAGAATCTACACGGCTATTTGCAGATATGACTTGCCATAGTCAAAGGAGGGACCTGCTGGGCACCCGGTTGAAATGAACGATTGCCCTATGCTGCACACCTTCCCCTCTAGGGCGTGGCGGACAGGGTGAAAGCCGTCAGCGTATTTCCCGCGGGTACCACAAGCAAGCCATCTCCAGCAGAGAGCCCGGAGAACTGCATCCTTGCACCCCAACCCGCTCCGTTGAGTATTGTTGATCCAATGTTCATTTGCCAAACCTGTTGGCCTGTTGCAGAGTCCAAAGCGTAGAGATTGCCAGAGGACGATCCCACGAAAACGTATTGATTGACGACAATAGGAGAGGTAACGAGACCCCCGTCCCCTGCATAGCTCCAGAGTACCGAATTTGAACTCAGTGAAACAGCTCGCAAAGTACCACTTTGAAGAAAATACCCAGTTTGGCCGGCAATGGCCGGCGGGTTATCCGCGACATAAGAACCAAGCAAGGTGCCCGTTTCAGCATTAAACCTGCTACCGTTGTAGGTTGCAAAGCCATTCGGAGCATATAATACACCGTTGGCCACCACAGGAGTGGCGCCGCCGCCACCACTGCAGCCTGTATTGTTGGACCAAATTAGCTCACCCGTGCTGGGTCTGAATGCGTATGTATTGCACGGATAAGTCACGTATACGCTGTCGGCACTGACAGCGGGCGCACTGGAATCGCCGTTCGTAACCGACTGAGTCCAGGCAATCGCGCCGTTGGTTTCGTCGACCGCATACAAGGTCCCCCCGGATCCGGCCCCTCCCGTAAATACGAAACCGTGGGCGGCGGTTGGAGGGGAGGAAAATACATACTGCCCGGAAAGGAGGGTGCTCCAATTCGATAGGCCCGTAACGGCGTCAAAAGCTTGCATCAGACCCGCATTGCCGATGATATCACTGACTACGAAAACAGTACTGGCATCGTACGCCGCATTCGCAGTCCCAGCAATGACTACTGGACCCCAAACCGTTGCGCCAGAGGCCTGATCGAGAGCAACGAGTTGTGTGTTACCGGAGACGCTGACAGTCACAAATATCTTTCCTCCCGCGATCAGCGCGTAAGATGGAGTTCCGCCGAGATTGACGCTCCACCTGCTCGCTGTGGGCAAACTGACATTGTTAAAATGGATGACGCCAGAATGACTTGGGTCAATCTGAAAAGCCACAGCATCGATGGATGGTGCAGAAATGGATACCTGGATGGTGGACGACACCCCGCTCTGTGAACCGGAGTTGGAAATGGTTACATTGGCGCTCCCGACAACGGCGATGTCGAGGTCGGTAATTTGTGCGGTGAGTTCGGTTGGCGAAACATAGGTCGTAGGTCGCGCGGAGCCGTTCCACTGCAGGACGGATCCCGTGGAGAATCCGGTCCCGATTGCAGTTATGACAAATCCCTGTCCGCCGGCGGTGACCAAGGTGGGGGATACGCGGTTGAGTGACAGCGTCGCCACCGACTGAATTACTAAATTCATGGGATTCGACGTTCCGCCGCCTGCCGACGAATTGGATACCGTTATGGGAACGGTCCCGGCCTTGACAATGTCGTTAGCGGAGATCTGTGCCGTCAGTTGCGTGGAAGAGATATACGTGGTCGACCTCACACTCCCGTTCCATAGCAAAACAGATTGGGTTACGAAACCGGATCCCGTGGCGGACAAGATAAATGCCCCTCCTCCGGCAAGGACAGAGGCTGGGGATAAATGATTGATTACTGGTATTCCATAGGGCCGAATAAGGAAATTAACGGCGTTCGAGGTTCCACTACCTGCCGAAAGATTGGATATCGTTACGACAACGATCCCGCCATTGACAATGTCGTTAGCGGAGATCTGTGCCGTCAGTTGCGTGGAAGAGATATACGTGGTCGGCCTCATACTCCCGTTCCATAGCAAAACAGACTGAGTCACGAAACCGGATCCCGTAGCGGTCAAGGTAAATGCCCCTCCGCCAGCGGTAATCATATTAGGGTTAAGATAATTCAAAATCAAATTTGAAGTAGGTGAAGCGGGGTCTCCCCCGCCAGACGTTGAAAGTCCTATCCCCGCGCCACCTTTTCCACAAGAAGATAAAAATATCATTGATTGAAAAATGAACAAGAATGAGATTGATTTCAATATAAATTGTCTAAAGTTCATGGTATTGTTTAATTAATTAAAATAATATTACTTGTAATTAAATGCCTATTTAAGATTATAGTCAACCCCCCCTAAAATAGGGGCATCCTGCATTAACTATTAAGGTACAAAAGAAAATAACTTTTAGCCAGTTATCTGCTTTTTTCAACTTGAATCATTTAAATATTTCAATTAAAGTGTGTTCGTTTTAACTAATCTTCAACATTATGGATGATCGATAACAGGATAAGGAAATTGCAATAATGAGCCGATTCTTTCATTTCTCAATTTTGATTCTTTTGTTTCTTATAATTATTTCAAAAAATTGCCTGGCTACCGATGGGTCCATTTTGCAGGCCGAAAATTCGTTTTCGATTGGAACAGGTTTACTCCACATTCAGTACGGAGAAACTATTTCTGGATATTCGGGATATCTGGACAATGAAACGGGGGATATTAATACGACGATTATTGAAGGGACCGGTCTTGCCGATGATAACGCAGATGGGAATCGGAGAACTTTCTTGGGAATGCGTATTTTTCCAGGGGCTTACTTATCCGGGAAATTCATCTATGCCGATGGAAGTACAGACTATGACGGACACACGCTAACAGGTATTCCCATAAGCACGACAGATCTTGCAACCATTGTAAAAGCAAATATTTCCTTCGGCAAATCGTATAAATTGTCAGATCGAGTTATTCTTATACCAACCGTCAACGCAGGAATTCATAACTGGAAACGGGTCGCTAATCCAAACGCTCTATTCGGCGGAGTCAATTACGAATCCGTAGAAATTTACCGACATTTAAGTGTCGGAATCGGCATGAAGAGCGATATACGCATAATGGAAAGCGAAATTTTAACCCTTGGTGTCGATGTACTGCGAAACTTTAATTCCAATATGACATCGTCTTACACGGGCAATTATTATGAACTGGGCAATTCTGTTACAATAGTGGCAACTGGGAAAATAACGATTGAAGCGGCGAAAAATGTTAATTTATTCGGAGCGCTTGATTTTGAAACCTTTACCTATGGTAAATCAGATGTTGCTCCCAATGGATTTCTTGAGCCTGACAGCAAAACTTCACTCACTTTATACAGTGTCGGCTTTGCTTACGCCTATTAAGATATGACCAAAGGATTAAATAAAATAGTAAAGAAAACTTCTCTTTTAAGGTAAAGGCTGTAGATTTTAAACGGCCATTGGCATCCCACCATCACTTTTCTATAATTCTTTATGATCCCAAGCAACTTTATTGAAGAACAGGTGCTTAAATATATGAATTGCCATTTTATATCGGAAATGATTATAAGCTCAGAATAATTTTTTAAGCGAAAAGGCGCTATATCCCTTCATGTGAGGCCAAGATCCATGTTCAGAAAACCAGTTAAAGACATTTTGGCTGCGATGGTCATTTCATGTCTCTTATCCGTGCCTGCATCGGCCAGCATGATTGATTTCGACATCTATCGAATGCTGGATATCGGAATGTCAGAGGGAGAAATCATTTATCGGGCTGGAACCCCTGACAAGGAGATTTATTTTAATGATCCAGCCCGCCGATCTCCTGAATCGATTAAACAATATTTTTATATTCCCCTCCCCGGGGATCAAGATCCCCAACTGACCCTTATTACCTTTAAAAATGGAATTGTGACCAGCATGAAGAGAGTCCAGGTGCCGGTTCGATCGGGAGCCTCATACGGAGGACAAATCAATACAGAAACCTATATTCAGTTACGGGTTGGAATGTCGGAAGGGGAGGTTTTGACTCGAGCTGGTTTTCCGGACAAGGAAACCGAGGTTGGAATCGAAAAAGATGAAGATGGCGCCTTTAATCTAATCAGACAGCTAACTTATATTCCTTCTTCAGATGAGCAAGATCCCCATCTGACGGTCATAACTATAAAACAAGGGAGGGTTATCACCATTGACCGAACTCCCATGATCGTCTCTCCTTATAAATAATTCTCAAAACATATTTTTCACCACCTTTGAAATCTGGTCACCTGCATTTTCTTTAGTTTACTTGACTTATGATTAAAGATTTGACACTATTTTTTCTTAATTATTAGGTTTTTTAAAAAAAGGTAAAACTTCAATCTACGGTTATACAAAACAATAACCGGCTCATCCGTGCCCGTTCCCGTCAGGGTGCGAGGAAACGAAAGGTTGAGCCCATTTAAAGGAGAGCTTTATGAAAAAAACAGTCATGTCCGCTTTTGTTCTCGTTCTCGGGTTGGTGCTTTCCTCCCCTGCCTTTGCCTGCAAAGAGGCCGGAGAAAATGCTCATATGGGGGTGATTACCGCCATTAATCAGGCTGAAATGACCATCACCCTGAAAGACGCCGAAACGGCACAGCCGATTGTTTTCAAGGCTTCAGAAGCGGTTCTCAAATCGGCAATCGCTAACGCCCATGTGATGATACATTACAAGAAAGAAGGTAAAGATTTAATCGCAGAAAAAATCATGGCGTAAATCTTTAAAATAGAAATTTAAAAAGGGGATCTGGTCGTAACCAGGTCCCCTTTTAATTTAGCTTTTTGGCAAATGTGTTGCCTTGACTTAAAATTAAAGATTTAACCCTATCTCTTAAGGTTTTGAAAAATCGACGGCCGGCGTTTTTCTGGCCTCTTCCTGGACCTTAAAATAAGGTGCTTCTTTAAAATTAAAAAACGATGCGATTAAACTGGAGGGGAACATCTTCGTCTCCTGATTGTATACCTGAACGGCATCGTTGTACCGTTTTCTTTCAACCGAAATTCTATTTTCTGTTCCTGCCAGTTCATCCATTAACCTTTGAAAGGTCTGATCCGCTTTTAAATTCGGGTAATTTTCAACAATCACCAGAAGTCTGGATAAACTTGTCGTCAGCTCCTGATTGGCGTTTATTTTTTGTTCGGTTGTTTGAGCCTGACCGATTTTTGCTCTCGCGTTGGCAATCTGTTCGAAAATTTCTTTTTCATGGGAGGCATAACCTTTGACGGTATTGACCAGATTTGGAATCAGATCAAAACGGCGTTGAAGCTGATTATCGACCTGCGCCCATGACGATTTAATCATTTCATTCATCTGAACCAATCTGTTATAAGTTGAAAATAAAGATGTGAGGAATATTAAACCAATTACCAGAATAATTCCCAGAACAATGACAACTTGTTTCATGTCTCTCCTCGTTTGTTAGGCCTTATTGCCATTTTACAGTATCCAATTGCCGCCGGCTCCGCCTCCGCCGCTCCCGCCCCCACCAAAACCGCCAAATCCCCCTCCACTGCCTGAACCGCCGAAACCGCCGAATCCTCCTCCAAAACCGCCCCCGCCGCTCCCCCAGAAACCGCCGGATCCGTTTCGGCGTGAATAAAAGGGAAAAAATATGCGGCTGATGATAAATAATAAGAGGAGAATAAAGACCACTCCATTAAAAAGAATCGGAGAGTCCAGGATCGATTTTTTGCCTTTTTGCTGAGCCGTGTCGAGAGCGATCCCTTTTTTTTGGGCAAGGACCCTGATGACCGAATTCACTCCATGTCTCATCCCGAAGCCATACGCTCCTTGCTTAAAGTAGGGCTGGATTTGCGTCCTGATGATTTCTCCGGCCAGTCCGTCGGGAATAAACTCTTCCAATCCGTAACCGACTTCGATCCGAAATCTTTTTTCATTTCGGGCGGCGATCAGGAGCAATCCGTTGTTATCTTTCGCCTTTCCTATTTTCCACGCTTTAAACAGTTCATTGGCATACTCGTCCAACGAAGAATAAGGTTCAAAAGAAGCGATGGTGACGACCGCGATTTCGATCGTTGTTTTTTTCTCAAAGTCTGAAATACTATTTTCCATCTCGGAAATAGAGGAGACGTCTAGCATCCCGGCGTAATCATTGACCGATCCTTGGGGTATGGGAAAGGCGGCCTGGACCGCGAAAGCAGGTTGTGCCAGAAGAACAAAGAAAAACAGAGCGAGCATCAAGTTCAGGTTGTTTTGATTTGATCGATGAGACTGGATAATGCCTCCAATTGATTCAGATAATCTTCAAACCAATAGATGTACTCCTCTTTGGGAATCGGTTTGCCCTTTTTGATTGCCCAGATTTTCAAAAAAGGGTCAGGGGAGAGATGATTATTCCTGCAAAAGATTTCGATCAGTTTTTCCCGTTCAACAGGGGGGGTCACTTTTTGAAGCGTGAGAACGGCACCAAGAATTGGAAAAACAGAATTGAGCGATGTTAAGGCGAGCCGTTCAATCTCCCGGGGCGCATTTTCTGTTTCCAGAAAGGCCTGTCTTATCCGGATCTGAATCTCCCTGATCTCTTTTTCACACTGCCGCCGGATATCCTGATCATCAAGGGAGAAATCAAAGGGGTTCTCTCCGTGCAAGATAATGTGGTGAGAAATGATCTCCAGCCATTCTATCGGGAAAACATCCCTGGATTTCACCAAAAACTCATGGGTGCAGATCAGCGGAGGCATGATTCCTTTTTTTTTCCAATAACGGGATTGTTTTTGATACTTTTGGAGATGAGAAAATCTCTCCTCTTTAAGGACCATGAGTAAATTAATATTCGATTTCCCGTGGATGAAGTTTTCTCCTGCTGCGCTTCCATAAAGAATAAGAGACGCAAGACTCTCTCCAAACTCTTTTTTTATCTCGTCTGTAAAGGAAATCAGCAGAGATTGAATTCCCGGATGAATCGTTTGAAGTTTCTCTCTCATCATTTAAAAGGACTGGAGGTCATAAAAGAACCGAGGTCACATCATTAAACTTTAATTTTCTTTAGATTGTTAAGATTAAAAGAAAGTTAGTTGCCGACGGTTGCCTCGTTTTGTGGTGTGGTGGGGCAAGCCCGGAGCGACCACCCGTGTTATTCTCGTCATGATGGGAGAGTATACCGATCGCTAAAGAGAATCAAGAGTGAAGTAGGGTATCTCCCGGAATTCAAAAATATATTAACCATTTGATTTTCCTATTAAAATGAGCAATATAGTAACTTGAGGTATATGACTTTGTACGTGATCTGTTTAACCATTTGTCTCTTAGGCTAAATAACCCATTATCGTTTCAGGCCCTTTCTAATCTAAAGGAAACATTTGCGACAGAACCTATTGTCTCGGCGAAAAATAAGCGTTTGGATCGTGATATTGATCACCGGGATTATTGAAATTGGAGCGGCGAGTTTTTCTGGCAAAGAAGTTAAAGTAAATAGTCCAGATGAGACCACTCGCCTGTTGCAGCTTAACACACCGGAGGAGATGGTCCTTGTCCCGGCTGGATGGTTTTTAATGGGGAGCGGCGATCAAGAAAATAAAGGGGGTTATACGACAGAGCAACCGCGGCATCGGGTTTACCTGGATAATTTTGACGTGGATCGCTATGAAGTCAGCAACATTCAGTATTTGCGTTTTGTGCTCAACACAGGACATGCTCCTCCGGCTCACTGGAAGAGTCTCCGCTTTCCGCAGGGCATTGCAAACCATCCCGTTATCGGAGTGAACTGGTTTGATGCGGATACTTTTTGCCACAATAAGGGTAAGCGGTTACCTTCCGAAGCTGAATGGGAAAAGGCCGCGAGCGGAGAACATGCTTTGAAGTATCCGTGGGGCAATCAACGAGCAAATCCTAATTTGGCGAATTTGGGAAAACAAATGGAAAATGCAAATCTGGAAAATACGGAATTTAATGGAACGAATTATCCCCCTTTGGTTGATGTCGATGCTTTTTCCCTGGGACAAAGCCCTTATGGTATTTTTCAAATGGCAGGAAACGTCAGGGAGTGGGTGGCGGACTGGTGGTCTCCAGATTATTACAAGATAAGTCCGGAGCACAATCCTCGCGGGCCTGCCGAGGGTGCCCACAAAATCATTCGTGGAGGTTCGTGGAATGACGATCCACTGGCTTTGCGCACCACCACGCGAACGGGCATGGATCCCCTTTCCAGGACACTTACGGTGGGCATTCGTTGTGTCCGCGATGTGAAAAATCCTTAAGATTCTCGCGGTTTGAGCATAAAGGGCGTCGGTCAATTTCAAGTCATGCGTTATTCACCCGTGGATAATACGGTCCTTGAAGTGATCCTTGAGAATTCCGTGTAAAAAAAGTACAATAGTGGGTCTGATTTTAAAAAGAGAGCAGGAGATGATTTCTTCAGTCTGCTCACTTTTCTGGTTGAAAATAAGGAGGAAAAATCAATGAATCGTTTGCTTATCCTGTTAATAGGTCTTTTTTTCTGTGCAAAAATTGCTTTGCCAGGCTTATCTTTCGCCTCGGAATATAAAGAAATCCCGGTCTCCAATGGAGGAACAATCAGCGGAAAAGTGACTTTGAAAGGAGAGGTGCCGCCCTCACGCGCATTTCCCCTGGTTCTTTATCCCTTTGCTACCTATTGTAAAAAAATTTCAGATGGCCGGGGAAATGTGGTAGTTCAGGAGTATATCGTTGGACCGGATCAGGGATTTCAGGATACGGTGATTGCCGTTCAGGAAGTTAAAACGGGCAAACCGTTTCAAGAAATCAATGACGCCTTCGTTGCAGTGGATTGCATGTTTCATCCAACTGACGTGCCCGATAGCGAACAATTTGAAGTGAATAAAGGTGGAACGCTGGTCCATGTTCATCCATCGGTGGGCGTCATCAGAAATAATCAAAAGATTTCTGTTCTCAATAAAGATCCCATTATCCACAACGGCCAGGTCTTTCAAAGCGAAAGAGGAGATATTGTTTTAAATTTTCCTCTCCCGATTTCCACCAAACCCAATGGTGGCATTATTCATCTTGAGCCGGGAAAGAAAATTGCCCAGATGATTTGCGGGATGCATGAATTCATGCAAACGTATGGATATATGGTAGACAACCCCTACTATGCAAGGACAAAGAGGGATGGCTTGTTTTCAATTGACAAATTGCCCCCCGGAACTTATCAGGTCATTGCCTGGCATCCGCATTTTAAACCGATTGAAAAGGAAATTACGGTACCCGGCAACGGGAATGTGTCGATAAATTTTGAATTTGATTCCGCGAATATTCGACATCCCAACTATGAAATCCAGGACAAATTTCGAATTGGACCTGATGCGCATCAGCATGGTGATATTAAAGAATGTGAACCTCCTTACTGTGTAAAGTAAGAAATTTCTTTTATTCGGGACCACTTTGACATTGACATTAGACGACTCGAAGACGGTACCCAACACCCATTTCCGTTATTAAATAACGCGGATTGGCTGGATTTACTTCAAGTTTATGACGCAACTGCCGCATGTAAACACGAAGATACTGACTTTCCTCCGTATAAAGAGGCCCCCAGATCTCGCTAAGTAATTGGCGATGAGTCAATACCCGTTCGGCAGAACGGATAAGAGCTGCAAGCAATTTGAATTCAATCCGTGAAAGGTGCACTTCCTTGTTGGAAAGAAAAATGAGTCTCCTGGAAAAATCCACTTTCAAATCGCCTGTAACAAATACCGGGTTATTGCTTTTTCCAGGCGGGTTATCCCTATAACGGATAACCCTTCGCATCCGTGCCAATAACTCATTTAAACTAAACGGTTTAGTCAGATAGTCATCGGCGCCATTATCCAAAGATTTAACCTTCACTTGTTCCCGATCTCTCGCAGAAAGAACAATGATCGGAACAGAGGTCCATTTTCTCATTTTTCTAATAATCTCCATGCCGTCACAATCGGGCAGTCCCAGGTCAAGCAAGACAAAATCGGGCATGTTTTCTGTTAATTTTTCAAGCCCATCCCGACCTGTGGCGGCTTCGACCAATCGATACCCGTAGTTCGGCAGTACCCGGCGAAGAAGTCTCCTTATCTCTTTTTCATCTTCGATCAGGAGCGCTGTCATTACTTGAGCTGATGTCATATCAGTTTTTCAAGCTGAACATTTGGATCAAAACGTTAACGATACGCATTCACTACTGAGGCCTTCTTTATTCCCGGCGTGGATTCTTCCGCCGTTTTTGTGTTCGTCTCTATGGCCAACGGTAAAATACGCGCGTCTCCGACAGGATGTACCCGGAAAATACCCCACTGGCCCGCTTCCATATATGACAGACGATGATTCATCCAGAGGTAATCTCCCGGAAAATGATCGGGGCCGCCCGCACCGCCGTTTAGTATGGCGTTGATGACTTCGGTCCCTCCAAAAGTAAGGGAACTTCTTTGATCTGCTCCTTTCATATAAGGCTCTAACGGCCATTCATGGCCTTCCATAGAGAATACTGCAGGCTGTTCATTGTAGGCCCCGAACACATGTATGGTCACAGGATCCCCGGCATGGGCCTGGAGAAGGGGCGTGGATAATTCATTGGAATTCGAAGAGACGCAAGAGAACAACTTTTCAGGATCTCCACACCAGGTTCGATCGACGGAATCTCCCCAGGAATAAGGCTCAAGACGGTAATTGACGCCGGTCAAACCGGCTACTTTTTGAAGGTAAGGCATGAGACTGGTACCAATGATATTGTCTTCATCCTGGAACATCAGAGAGAAGTCCCGATAATTTTCCCGAGTTTCATTTCCCGGTACGGACCGATCAATGAGAACATCGACGGCCCATCTGTTTTTTAACGTGACATCTTCTCCGGTAATCGGATCCCGATACTTGGACCCGGCAGGCCCAATAATGATCGCTCCGAATAATCCATTTCGAGGTCCGCTAATGACATTTCCCCAATCCTGGATCAATGCGGCGTTTTCGCCCCATTCTTTATGGGCGAAAAAGGTATACACTCGGCTTTTCCCCGGAGCAACCGTCTGGTCCCCGGGATTATTCCCGGCGTTGATTCCCATGGAATCCATCGGGTCATAGGCCAAACCATCGACGTGAAATGAGACGTGATCGGAGGTCTCGTTTTTCAAGTGGATCTTTAGGCAATCCCCGACATTGACATGAAGTGTCAATGGACTGGGCTCAGAAGTTCCACCTGCCACTTTTCCCAGTTCCCCTTCCAGAACAAATATTTTACCTTGTTTGTTCCCAACCAGCAGATGACGATTGAAATCCACTTCAATGGCCTCCGGCGCTTTCTTATTGAATTTTAACGCGTAATGGACCGCATCCACATTAAATGTCTTAACCGGAGCGTTTGCAGGGCAGATTTCCTTTGACCCCGCGGGAATCACTTCACGGCCGGGAAGAGGCTGCAAATCTTTTTCGGTCTTATCCAAAACACGGATCAATCCCCATGATCCCTCCGTAAAATGGGAAGTACGACCGCTGTAATAGGGATAGTCTCCCGCTTTTCGTTGAGGACCCCCCGCCGCAGGAATCACCATATCGTATCGTTCAGCGATTGCTATATGAACGGTATTGCGAGGAATGGCATTAACTCCATACCGCTCCATTGGAAAGTAATGTCCGCTGACATGCCAGGTATGGGTCTCATTCGTCGAGGTCACCAGGCCGCGTATCACCAACGGATCGCCCAAATACGAGCGGAGGAGCGGCGTGTCCGGATCCCCATGGACTCTGCTGCTAAAAAGCAGGGTGGTGTCCGGATTGTTGATTAAACGCACATTTAAAGGCTCAATCCGGGTACCAAAACCGCTTCCCGTCGTCATTTCCCCTCCATCCAGATACGGAACAGGCGTGTCGAGCATATCCGGATTAAATGTGACAGCTCCGGATCCCGACACCGATTTGACCCCTTTAATTTTGTTTGACGCATAAAACGCACTATCTTCAATATGCATAATCATTTCACGGAAACTTCCGGTGACTTGCGAGGACACAGGTTCCGTCGTATGAATATCCGCAATGGGACCGCTTCGGATTTCTTTGCCCGTTTTGGGATTATGATAGGTGGAACCTTTGGGTTCGACCACCGTTGAACCAAAATAACCATGTCCCCATTGACCGAAAACATGATCATGCCAATAGACAATCCCTAAGTCTACATCGGGATACCACCGGTATCTGACAAATTCAACGCTCGCAATTTCCCTTTTTTTATGGTTGAACTGCAGTGGCTCGGTCAATAGGATCTCCTTTCCTTTTACTTCCTTGATCCGCCCGACTTCAAAAGTTTTCACTTCCTCCATCCCAATTCCGAGTTCCGTATTGTTATGGAATTTTGAGCCATCTTCGACAAAGATACTTTTAGCCCCAGCCTTGACCTCCGCCGAAAGAATGGTATTCATGGGACGGGGCATGGCGCCTTCATGATTTATACTTTCCATGGCGGTAAAAGGCCTGACCGATTGATCGTACGAAAATCCGCTGATGACCCCATCGGACGATGAAGTATCAAATTGAAAGAAATGCGGATGCATGTTGGACTTACTCGTGAAATGATTGTTTTCCCTATCAGGAATTTCACTTTTGAAGATGACGTCTCCGCAATCACCCACATTCAATCTCAGAACCAATGGCCACTGTTTATCCACATCTTTACGAATCTCATCTTCCTCTTCATGTAATACGAACAGTTGTCCCAATGGGTCTACAATGGCAGCGGTTTTTGGAGTCGCTTTTTTTAGCGTTAAAGGCAAAGCAATTCCGTGAACGGTAAAATATTTTCTAGGTGCATTCGCGGGACAAAGGCTCCAGGGCCCCTGCTCTCCCGGAATGGCGGGTTCGGTTGTTTTATGTCCGTTCTTATCCAGATGTATCGGCTCCAGAAAGGGAGCTCCGCCATGATTGGGTGCGAAGGGAGGACGCTTCCCTATATGGGGTTTTAGCTGAGGCCATGCCAGCTTCCCGGTTAGCGGATCAAAAACGATCGGAACGCGTTGCCCGGGTGCCGGAGATTGATAGTCTGGCCAGACGTAGGTTGTTTCTTTTTCGTTCATCGCTTTATTGCCATCCCAAACCCAATCTAACACCGATGCATCATAGGCCATCGTCTGACCTTTTTCATCAGCGGTTTTTCCAGGCATTCCCTGCGGAGGCAACATCATGTCGACCCAATCTTTTATTGAAACCTTCTGAGGGTTGGCAGACCAATCCGTCTTTCCTGCCGTAATGTCAAATTTTTTCCCTCCGTACCAACTAACGGTTGTTCCAATTAACTTGTTCGAATCCACCGGCGGTTTCATTTTGCCGGCGCGATCCGGTAATTCCTGCAGGGGGGCCATGACGTCCGTTTGAAATCCCGGAAGTTGCAGTGAATTATAAACTCTCCAAAACGCCCACATTCCAGATAAATAATGCTGTTGAATATGGCAATGATAGAGAAATTCACCCGCCATGGCCTGACAGCCTCCTGAGCCACACTCAATCGTCTCATCAAATACTTCGCTCGGACCCAGGTTTTGGACATCCAATCGGTCGGATGCAATTCTAATCTGCGGATATTTAACCGGCCCGTTTGAGGCTAGTGAAAAATTTTGATCAATTGCGTGTGGTTGTCTTGGCCATCGGTCGGCTCCTCCATGAAGATGATGAGAGTGCATCATTTCAGACCCCCCATGGACTAATCTCCACTTGGCGGGATCGCCGAGATAGGACCTCGGAACGGGGGTCGCCGGATCGCCAAACATATAAGAACCGTAGGCCTGGGATTCGTCCGTAAATCCAAACATTTTCTTTTCCCAGGCTAATCGGGTCCCGTGCGGTTCACTTCTGTAATTCAATGCCCTGGATCCTGGGCGGTAGACATCGATCAACGGGTCCCGTTGTTCCATCAACTCGCCGGTTTTCTCCAAAGGCCTGAATGCTTCGTCTCCTACTTCATGATAAATAACCGTAAACTCACGAAAATCCGGACCTTTGGGGTCTACGATCATGGCCGACCAACCGCTTTTCATATCCTTTCCCGTAATCGGGTCGATATATTTTGAGCCGTAGGGTTCGACATTAAACACGCCCATCATTCCTAAAGAAGATTGTTCCCGGCCCAAGTGGCTGTGAAACATATGCGCCCCTTCTTGAGTTTCGGGCGTAATGTACCATTCAAAAGTTTGACTTTTTCCATATTCAACCGTCGTATCCGGATTGGTCGCAACGGCGGCCTTCCCTGTCGATTTTACCATCAGGCTAGATCCATGGATATGAAGACTGACAGGGTCCTTTGTCGAATCCACCTTATTGTGAAGCGTCATAACGACACACTCACCCTGACTGGCTCGAATCACCAGCGGCTGAATAACATCTCCCCCGTCTAATCCTGGAGAATCCGCACCGAAATCACTGGTTTTGCCGCGCGCTTCTTTATTTCTTTTTTCTTCACTCCGCGCTTTTTCAAGGTTTTCACTTAACACAAACATATACCCGGGGTAAAATTGAAGAAATCGATTCATCGTAATTTCAATGCTTATCGCGGTGATGTCAAAAGTCTTCGTGGAAGCTCCGGCGGGACACCGTTTACCTGGCGTGACTGTTTCATTCGTATCGGCTTTCAAGAGGATCCCTTCCATGGCCGAATGGGCGTCCGCGCTGGTTTTGTACATCCCTGAATGCCCCGACTCCGACATCGCCTCGTCAGATTGTTTCATCAGGCGATTCATCATTAAAGGTCCGGCATCCTCTGTTTCTTTTTCAGAAACATCGGCCATAGACATCAGGTCCGACATATCCATCATGGATGAATGTGATGTCCCATTTACAAGAGAACCGCTATCCTCGCGGGCTCTCTCAGGCTCTCCTGCGCTCCCCCACTGAATCCCGGCTAATAGTATTAGGATGAACAGAGAGAAAATAATACTTTTTTGAGGAAATTTCACTTGTAACTTTGACATGAATGGACCCTCCTTTGACGGTAATTGAATTCAAGGATGGTACATGCGATTTTTCGTCAATACAAATAAAAATATTATAAAAATTTGAATTCGGTTAAAGATGCGCCTCTTTATCTGAGACATAGATCATCCTTTTCTCGAATTCGTATAAGCTCGCAAAAAAATGCTAAAATTCGTTCAAGGACCGAAAAGAGTTACAAATCCGATTTTCCAAACAATGGCAAGGATTATGTGAGTATTTGTTTCAACAAATTTCAGGAAAAGAAAATAGGAGGGAGATTATTAAAGAGGCGTACACACCCGGAAAGGATCGATTGTATCGTCTCTTTCAGATCCGAGATCTCGATCGGTTTGATTAAACAGCGGTCAGCCCCTAATTGAAGAAAGCGGGCCTGGATGTCTGGTGTGGAATAAGCGGTAATCATAATGACTTTCATCCAGGGATACTCTTTCTTAACTTTTTCAAGTATCGAAAATCCATCCATAGGAAACATCTTCATATCAATTAAAGCGAGATCAAAAGTTTCATGTTGGAGCAGGTGAAAAGCTTTTTCCCCATTTTCAGCCGTGCTGACCTGATAGCCTGTTTTTCGTAAGGTTTGAAAGAAAAGACGTCGCAAATTCTCTTCATCATCAATCACGAGTATCTGCGCGTTATTCATTTCCTGGTGCTCTGCTTCCTGAAAACTTAGAGATCATCCCGCCAGTGCCTTTCGTGAAGGAAAGATCATCCGTTTTCTTCTCCGGTTAAATGTCTGTAAAGAATGTGAAATTGCGACGTGGATAATGAAGGATCCATGAGACGAGAAAGATCGGTTTGGGTTATAGGAACTGGAATTCTCTCGTCAAACATCGAGGTTCCAATGGCAATATAGTTTAATGCTATTCTTTTCTCAGGGAGAATGAATTTGATACCGTTATTATAGGAAGTTGCCAGACGAATGGCGGCTCTGGCAACTTCTGCCGGAACATTTCTGCCGATAGCGATATTTTCCGGAGGATGCCCCAGACTGAAAAATTGTGGTTTAACATGGGTAATATTATAAACTTTAAATTCTTGTTTAATAACTTCAATGTTCTGTTTGTGATCCACCGATAGAAAAATTTCAACCAATATTTTATTATTGGATTCAGGGGTTCCTGAATCAAATACAGCTGGCGGAGTGTAGTTCTCTTCCTTTTCTGAAGAAAAAGATAAAAAAGGAAAAATTCCTGAAAAAAAATAAAACACAAAAAAGAAGGTCAGAAACTTTCTTCTGGCAAAACCTATGTTGTTCGGCGTCACGGAGGCTCCTACCTATCCTAAATTACCTTTATAAAAAAGGAGGGGCCTAAAATCATGCCCCTCCTTATCTTCTCACGAAGAAGTTACCTCTCTCTTAGCGATGATTTTCCCGGCCGATCGAGGAGATTTGATTCTCGACTCCCTGAGAAGCCGGACGGATTTCCATATTGGACCCATTCAAAGCCCGAATCCGATTATCACCTGAAGGCAATACCCGGAATATTCCCCACTCTCCAGCATCGGTAAATGCCGGACGGTGATTCATGTAAACATAATCACCCGGAATCTGGTGTGGACCGCCTGCTCCGCCTCTCAGATCCAGACGGAGATAGGAGGTTCCTCCATACTCATAGGAACTATGTAAATGAGCACCCCGGAATTTGTCCACCGGCCATTCATGACCATCCAGAGCAAACACCCCGACCTGTTCGTTAAATGCTCCAAACACATGAATTAAAACCGGATCTCCAGCATGGGCTTCCATGACTGGGGTATTGATGGCCCCTTTGTCTGCCACACAGCGGAAGATGGTTCCAACATCACATCCGTTTTCCAGGTAATACCCCATCGGTTCAGACCGGTAATTGACTCCAGCCAGACCTGCCACCTTCTGAGCATAGGGCATAAAGCTGGTTCCCATCAGATTGTCTTCATCTTGGAACATCAGGGAAAAGTCTCTATAATTGACTCGATTTTCATTCCCCGGAATTGTCTTATCGATCACCACATCGGCCTCCCAGGAATTTTTCATTGAAATATCTTCTCCTGTTTTTGGATCAAGATATTTCGATCCTTTCGCTCCGATGATAATGGACCCATACAGCCCGTTCCTTGGATTGTCAACCACATTTCCCCAGTCCTGAATCAACGTCGCATTTTCACCATATTCAGGCGTGGCGTAGAAGGTATAGGTCTTGCTTTGTCCTGGCCCAATCGTCTGATCGCCAGGATTATTCCCGACGTTAATTCCCATTGAATCTTTAGGATCAAAAGCCAGCATATCGGCATGAAGTCCTGTTTTTTCCTTGGCCATCCGGTTCGTCAGCTTGATCTTCATACAATCGCCGACGTTGACACGAAGGGTTAACGGATTCGGCGACATCATTCCGCCCTTGACCTTGCTGACTTCATCATCCAGGAGGTAGATTTTCCCTTTTTCGTTGCTTGTTGAAAGATTCCGCCCTAAGTCCACCTCCAATAAAGCGGGGGTCCCTTTATTAAACTTGAGAGCATAATCAATGGCTGAAACATTGAATGGCTTTACCGGAGCATCAGAGGGACAGACCTCTTTAGCGGATTGAGGGATCTCTTCGTGTCCCGGAAGAGGCTTTAAAGTTTTGTCGTCTTTATCCAATACCCTGATCAAACCCCATGCCCCCTCCGAAAAATGAGAGGCACGGCCGGAGTAGTACATATAATCGCCAGCCATTTTCTGAGGACCGCCCGCTGCGGGAATCACCACATCATACCGCTCCCCGATGGTCAGGTGAATGGTATTTCGCATCATGGCATCCGCATTATAACGGTCAACCGGAAAGGCGTGGCCGCTCACATGCCAGGTATGGACCTCGTTTGCTGAGCTTTCCATCATACGGAATACGATCGGATCTCCCAGATAAGCACGGACCATGTAGGTATCAGGATCACCATGAACTTTGCTGGAGAAAAGGAGAGATGGATCGGGATTGTTGGCAAGCCTGACGGACAAAGGCTCAACCCGCATCCCATACCCTCCCCCGGTCGTCGCCTCGCCTCCATTTAAGAAGGTCATCGCTGACTTGTTAAGTCTCGCCGGATAGACCGCGGATGGAGTTCCATCCACCGAGGGCCTTCCCGCCATGGGATTATCCGCTGAAATCAATTCCGAAGTTCTCGGGTTGGAATCCATCACGTACATCACCTGTTCACGGAAACTCCCCTTGACCTGGTGAGAGATCGGATCGGTGGTATGAATGTCAACCGTTAAGCCGCTCCGGACCTCTTTACCGGTAAAGGGATCATGGTAGGTGGCCCTGGGGGGTTCCACAATGGTCGACGCAAAGAGACCATGACCCCAGCCGTCAAGACCAAACACATGGTCATGCCAGAAAACAATGCCCAGGTCGACATCGGGGTACCATCTATACCGGACATATTCCACGCTGGTAATGGCGCCCGCCTTGTGATCATGGGTCAGCGGCTCTGTGAAGGTCACGACATTCCCTTTAATTTCCTTGACTCGTTTCGCTTCAAACTCTCCCACTCCGTTGAAGCCGATGCCGATTGAAATTCCGGGGTGGAACACCGGCGCGTCAAACTGGGTCCCGGAAATATCGATGTGCCGGGTCGTTGAAGCGACGGTAATGGAGGACTCCCCCGCTTTGGCCGCTTTAGTCAGCGTGGTGTTTTGAGGAACCGGCAACCCCTCCTGAGGTTTTTCCTTGTCTTCAGCCTTCAGGATCGTATACGGTCTGACCGACTGTTCATAGTTATAGCCGATAATCACACCATCTGACGCAGTGATGTCAAATTGGAAGAAATGGGGATGCATGTTCGTCTTGTTGGAATTAACCGATCGCGCGTTATCCTTCATTTCACTTTTATAGATGACATCGACGCAATCATACACATTGGCTCGAATCGCCAGTGGTATTTTCAGGTCATCGTTGGCCCGGATGCCGGCCTCTTCATCTTCCAGTA
>JBGPKT010000035.1:0-20539 GCA_041486115.1 Nitrospiria bacterium
AATGGACTCAAGGAATATCTCCTTCTTTCACTATTTCTAAACCCAGAACAACCAATTCTTGAAACAAATCTTGAATCTTATCTTGCGGTAATTCGTCATTAAATACTTCTGATGTGCTTATATCTAAATCCAATCTACAACAATAGAAAGATTTTTCGCTTTTAATCGTTTGAATATTACCCAAACCTATTCCAATTTGGATTGGTAAGGTTTCTTCAACTAACCATCTAGAAAGACGATTTATAAAAAAATTGGATAAATTAATTGTGTTGGATTTCCTTATTCTATTGATTTGATATAAAACATTTCTTGAGTTTGTTGAATCTAGTTTTAAAGATTTTAAATATGGGGACAATGTTTGAGATCCCATTTCATGGCTGTCTACAGGTAAACGTAAAATGGCACCAAAAGCCAACCGTTTCATTCTAGGTGGCCGGGAAAGCCACTCTTTCATTAATTTTTGAAACGAATTTAAAGTACTTTCTAATGGCCCAATAACAGACCATGGAGATTCCTGTGCGATAGGATTGGACGAAAATATCCAATCAACTCTCATTGGATCTGATGCGACTGATAACATCGCATTCTGAAACGGCCCATACTCATTTATTCGTAAAAGCTTGGAAGTTACATTTCGATTTTCCGCAGCTTGTTTAAAAAGATCATTCCAATAAGATCGGTCAATTGAAAAATCTTCTGGAAAAGTGAATACTGTAAGCCTTAGGTTTTCAACTAGCCACTTTGGAAAATTCATCTGTTTTGAATTATTAGAAGATTCAACCATAATAACGGTTTAAGAAATGGAAAGAGGTTATTATTGTAACACCATCTATTACCTTTTACAAGGTACCTTATAACGCTTGAATGGTCAATCTACAGGGGCCTGGTAGATTTAGGGATTATTGTCCTCTAAACAGGTGGTTGTAGGACTGATAACACTGATTTTAAAAGTGGCTATTTGTTGGTAATAGCTTTGTTGATAATAAATAAACACCCATATTGGCCTTGGAATTTCTTATCTGTTGTTCGACATATCTGATCTCTTGCAAAATCAATCTTGCCGCATCTCTCTTTTTATCCGCCCTCTGCTTGAGGTAGAGATAAATAGCGAGAGAACCGACGGCAAAGGTTACCGCCCCTAAATTCTCATTCCAGAATTTTAAAATTATCGTGATCCAATCCATATTAAATTATTTCCAACCTTGACTAATAATCCTAAATCCGACTTGCTCCTGTGGTACTTGAACCGGTCCCTGCGGTGTTTGCTGTACCACATTCACTTGCTGTTTTAGATAGTTAGCAGAAGTCTCGTAATAATTTGATAATTGCAAACTTTCAATGAAAGCAATTTTGTAATCCTTCTTATTTTGTACTGCATTTAACCCAAGTTCATTCTCGGGATTCCATATTTTCCCGAATTCTAATTCTTTATTGTATTCCTCATATAGATCGGTCATCGCTTTTGAAAGGATGTTGTCCGCATTTACAACTGTTTTGATACCTAAATCTTCTTCTGCCTCTTTCCTTCCAATGAGATATTGGTGGGAATACAGCTTTTCCGTAAAATAATCTACCATCTTCTCAATTTGATCTTCTTTGAGTTGTATTTTACGGCTTTTAAGGAGACGCTTTGCGAGCATACGTATAAGGTTGTGGGTTCGATTCACGTTCCCAAGTGCTAAAGGATGGATTTGTGGATTCGATTCAATAAATTTCGTGAATATCTTTGAAAGTTCTTCATCGCCTTTAATACCGAATTTATTTTTCGCCAGGTCGAAATATGCCATCACGTCCTCGACGCTTATTGGAATTCTATTTTGAGGATTCGTTGGATCAAGCGGGTTAAATATATTCGCGGTTGAAGGATCGATGGGTGAAAGCTCTGAGAGGTTGCTCATCACAATTTCATCCGCACCAAGTGCAATCATTGTTGCCGAACTGTGAGCTTTATAAGGAATCAGCACAGAAAACCTATCGCAATATTCACGGATCATGGAGACCAATCTCCAAGGGACCATAGTATCCCCTCCCGCGCTATAGAGAAATAAATCGATATTTTGTATTTTCCCGATAGCCTGTAGCTGCCTGCTTATGAGAGGTATCACGTCCATCGCAATCCGAGCGTTAAACGGGCCCTGTCGATCACTCGTCAAGTACGTGATAACTCGCGATTTCCGCAAGCCTTCGATTTGTTGTATAAGTTGTTTTCTATCCATGATTTTAACTCCTCTGTTTTAGCATTATTTCTGTCTTAACTCAATCAAAGCAGTTTGTTTGTGGGTAGTTGGGGTTTTTTACACTTCCCCCGAAAAGTGGGAGTATGATCCCTAAAAAGTACCATTTATAAGGGAAATCTTAAAATTTAATTATCTTTTGTAAATCTTTAATATTAGATTTTTGTGTTTGTCCAAACCCCACGAAATAAAAGGTTTTCTTAAAGCATATTTTCTATACTACCCCTTTTGGAAGTGCAGAAAACCCATTCTAGAATTTGTTTGCGGGCCGGAATGGAATAGATGACCTCAATGGGGTACGGCAACCGCTAACTTCAAACGCCCCCCTTAAAACGATGACTGCCTGCATCCCTCAGGAAGCAACCTCTGTCACTGCAGCCTCCAATTCATCAAGACCCTTATCGGTATCTATCGAGGCTTCAATCGTATCTGCTAAAATGGGATCGGAATAAATCCGAATTTTACCGGCCGAGCTGCGCAACTCTTTCGCATACTTGTTCCAGATCTCAGACGCTTGCAACTCACCAGTCGCCCGATCATTCTTTCGTAGCTGTCGTCGTTGACCCTCAAGGACGTAATATAGTCCAACGTCTGCCCCTGGTCTGGCTGACGGAATATCGATAAGCAGCCATGGAATCTTGCCTGCCGTCTTCTCTTGAATTAAATTCAGGGCGTCAGTCCCCTTTAACGTTGTAACAGATGAAATCTTGCCCGAAGCAAGAAGAGTTTGTATTCTTTCCTCAAATTCTTGACACGCTTGGTTACGTTGGGATCGATTTAATTTATCCCACACAGGTACAATCTTTTCCCACCGCCTTTCATTCATATCATGACTGATCACCCAAAGACGCTTGAACAGGCGTCTTTCAAGCAAGCCTTTGATTAGACTTGCTTCCGGTAACTTGGATACGTGCAAGCGCTGCTGAAACCAGGCCAACACCGCCGCATCAGTGGCTGCCAGATCCGTACCGTAGCCGAAGGTACCAAAGTCTAGGCCGCCGTCTTTTTCGAGCTCTGGGAAAAGGACCTGAGGCCTAGTCATATAAAGAACCTCGGGGAGTGCTGCCACCATTGTTAGAAAATCCGCTTTAAATCCCTCCATCGCTTCTTCAGACGTCAGCTTTACGAGCAATGCACCTACCGCCCGAGCAAGCATAACTTTTTGAGCACGCACAGCATGGTGCCAGTAAACTTGAGAAAACATAGCGTAACGCGCTAGGGTTAGAAACTCAGCAGCAACCCTTCCTTTGGCGTGAATCCCAATTGTTGGTACATCACGGGCACTTGGTTGTTCCAAGACTACCACCGTAAGACACTTGAGTAGCATTCCCACGTCAATACCCAAGGGATAAGGAACGTCAGTGTGGGTAGCATCGCGCAACAGATAATCGAGCTTGTCCGCATCGACGGGGCCACTAAAGAAGGACCTCAGGAGTTTATCGCGTCTATTGGCTCCGGCAGCTGTAGGTTTGGCCGAAAGGATTGCAGCCACACGTTCCGCTGTGGTCTTCCAAGCGGAAAATACATCTTGAAGTGAATCAAACGAGAGGGGTTTAGAGCCGCGCTTCTTCCGACTCCATTCGCCCTTTAGCATAGCATGAGTCAACTCCGAGTGGCTGAAGATACGGTTGTCGATATCTTCTAGGTCATGTGCTAATGGAAATTGGCCGATGTCGTGAAGAAGGGTTGCGAGAAGAAGCGCCCGACAATCGTCTTCTGTCACAATTTGCCGAAACAACGGCGAATAGGAATCCTCGTAGAGGGCTCGTAACATTCGAATTACATTTGCGTATGTACCGAGACTATGCTCCCGGCGCGTGTGCTTTGCACCTGGATAAACTTGTGACACGATACCGAGTTGCGTAATGCTGCTCAGCCTGCGGTAAAGGCGGTGCTCAATAAGGGTCTTTAGGGCCGGCGTCAACGCCAGGTGGAGACCGAGAGCTGCTTGGATGGTACCTGACGATGGAATCGAAAACTCTTCAATCTTTGCAAGAGGACCGCCGCTACTCTCCAGTCGTTCCAGAACTTCGCATAGTTCTGTAGCCGAGGTCACCGGAAAGTCCTTCAGAAAAACTTCTGAAAGACCTACTCGCTTGCAAAGCCATGAGCGGACGCTATAACTGAGCAGTCGCGCAGCCATTAGTATGTAATACTTGCGTGTATAGGCCTTTAGCCTATGGTAGATACCTTCTGGCGATACGGCACCACTGTCTCGATCAACGCCGAGCCAATCAAGGAGGGTAAGGCCGAATGCCCAGAGATCCCAATTTGGGTCGATTTTGGAACGGGGAAGTTCTCCTCGTGCTCGGTTATTGTCGGAGGGGTCCTCTTGAAGACAATGGATCAATTCTGGATGAGCGTTTGACCGCGTACAAGCGACGAGGGTAAGCGCATCGTCTTTGGTGAGCCGCTTGCACGTTCCAAGGTCGATTAAAACAGGGCGGCCGGACGCGGTCACCATTATATTTTCGGCCTTCAAATCAAGATGGGCAATACGGTCCTTTCTGCCAGCGTGCAGGTAGGACAATATACCAACTGTGTCCCTGACGATCAGACGAAACTGTTCTTCAGTTGTTTCCCGAGCACGCACGAAATCTCTGGATGGCTTCCCGTCAACGAATTCCATAATGTAGAATGGCAAACGCTGGTAGACCTCGACGGACTCAAGGGTTGCGTAATCCACAATCGATACAATTCCCGGGTGCCGGAGATTAGCAAGATGATTAATCTCTTTAGTAAGCATCTCGGTAAGGACAGCTATACGTCCGTTGACCGGCCGAGGAAACTTCAGAGCCTTGTCAACCTCGGGGAACATCCGGTCCTCTAATCGCAGAACGATACCAGATCCACCCACGCCAAGAGCTTTCTTGGGGGTGTAGCGACCATTGGAAAGATGCTTCTCAATTGCTTGGAGGGCAATCTGAACAGCACGCTTCTCGCTGACCCACTCTGTTGTGAGCCCCTCGCGTTCGTACCGGAGGCCCAGTTCTTCGATAAGTTGAGCATTGTCCCAAGCGTTACCAACTGACAAAGAAGCCCCTCGCTACGCTTTCGAGCGTTAGTCCATTGTTCGTGGCAATTAACATTTATTTTTGAAAAAATTCCACAACTGGCAGTATTCTAAGTAAAAGATTATTCCATGTTGGGGTTTTTTGCAAATCCCACGAAATTGTATAGTATGGGTTTAACTTCATAAGGGTACCAAAAGTACCACGGCAAATCCAATTTTCTTGTTTTTGGCCAATAAATTGAATTTTTTAATCTTTTATTTTACGGGTTTTGTGACCAATTGCAAAAAAAAAACGAAATATTATAAAAATCTAGGTTTTATTGGGTGTTTCACCAAAAACTCAGGTGCTGGGGTACTTTTTACCCCTATATGGAGTTACATCCCAAATCCGGTAAAATGACCGGGCCGAGTAACGCAATTAAAATTGTTAGAAATTGCATAGCGACCAATGGATCTGGGATTCATTTTGATTTAGAACAGGGTGCCAGGGCGGAAAGCAGTTGCAAAACGGCGTCTGTATAAATTTTTGCAAGATGACGATTTTGAATTTTTATTAAATTCCAGCCAAAAGTAACCATTTTTCAACTGATTTGGCCCCAAATTTGACGAATCACAAAGGTATATCGGCCAAATCTTTTAACGCGTTTAAAAACTCAGGGGTCAAAAATTAATTCGGCGTTGAAGGAGGTGGCATCGGAGGCATAGGAAAAGGGGGTGGTATATTTGGAGGCCCAAATTGAAGTTGGAGGGTTGCGGCATTACGAACGATCATTCCGTTTTTACTCATAATGATTTTGCAAAGAGCAGGAGTGTTCCAGAAAATAAGTTCATACCGGCAGTAAAACTCCCAGATATCGTCAGCGATGTTTGAAAAATCAGCGACAATATTCCTTGCTTTGATGCCCAAGGTCTGCAGATCATTTAATTTAATTGGCTTACCATGAGTCAGGTGTATATTATGGGAACTGAAAAATGCCGCAATATCCTCTGCCTTTTTGGCTGCGTCAGATTCTCCTTCTAGCATATATTGCTTAAGCCATCCTTTTACCAGTTCTCTACCATAGAGAATCGCATTTTGGCAGCGCTGAATAGTTGCCACATCCATCTTATTTAGAAGCGGAATGAAAGCTCCATTCAATTTTTTTTCAGTGTCCACAGACTTTTTAATCTCATTGAAGCCGTCGATGATAGATTGAGCTGGTCCTGTGACAGTACCGGAGATTTGTGGATCGATGGGGCCAAGCTCTGAAGAGGGGTACATGAGAATCTCGTTGCCACTCAGACAAAGCATCGTTGCCGCACTTTTTGCAGAATGAGGAACAATAAATCTCACGTGATTGAACTCTGTATGAAGAATATGGGCGAGCATTTCTGCAGCTTCGGCAAATCCACCCGGGCTTTGGATGATGACGTCTATTCCTTTTCCCCTTGTTAAACCGACGATTGTATTGACCAAAGAGGACTTGTCCTCTTGTGTCATTAAGGCCCCTTCGCCCCTGAAACTGGACAAATAGGCTATAATCGGCCGGTTTGTCTTTTGTTCGATCCTATCCAGAAGGGCTTTCTGGAGGATATCTTTTTGGTCGGCTGGTTCATTAATTAAATCGTTAAACAGGGGCATGGCAGGAATTCTTAAACCGAGGTTGAATTAGATGTGCTTGGCGGAATGTATTGATACATCCCAAGCAATTCAGCAAGAGACTGTGTATAAACCTCTTCATCTATACCAAATTGCTTCATTATTTCTTGCAAATCTGGATTTTTCACGATTAGATCATCTTTTAATTTTAGAAGCTCTTCTGGAGTCATGGGTCTCCCCCTTTCAAAGCTGAAGAACGAACAATAATTATATCGTGTTTAAAAGTCAACGTCAATTTTTCCTGTAATTTAAAGTGTAGCACCTAATTTTGAATTAGCGAATCCAAAAAGAAAAAATGGAAACCGAATTGGACCATATAAATCCATTACCTTAGTGAGTGAGGGTCAGGACGTGAGGGGTCGCATCTTTAATCTTTAGCACATTTTTTCGTATTTAAGAAAAAACTCTCAGAGAAGGAAATTAAAATAACCCTATAGTTGCCTGTCAGGGTGTAACTTCATAAAGGGATCAAAAGGGCCATGGCATAAAATTTTTAGTGAAAAACCCAATGAAACGCAAGATTTTTTTAATATGGAGCGTTATTGCAATGAGTCACGAAGCAGGAAAATAAGAGATTAAAAACTTCAGTTTTTGGGCCAAAAATAAAGAAATCTGACACCCTGTGGCCCTTTTGGTTCCTTTATGAAGTTACACCCATTGTTGGACCTGCCAAGCCAACACCCCTAATTGCACAATGGCTGCGCTCAAAAGAAAAAAGGATTGGGAATGACGCGTATTAACCACATCCAACCGAAAACCTCCGTTAAGGAGTTTTTGCGATCGGTTTTTTGATCTTGCGCATCCGGTCTAGATCGAAATGGTACTTTTCGAACGGATTAATGTGCTTTCGGAGTAACGGGGTAGTGAGGCTCAGAATAGCGTTATCGATGATATGGCCCTCCACCCGAAAGCTGGTAGACTACAAGGCCAACATGCAGTGTGTTCCATGCGACCACTGCGTTGGCCCAGATATGGCGAAGCTGTCAAGGTGGTTAAAGGGGATTTTGACTGGGACGGTCAGGTCGACCTGGCGATTTTCAACCATGACAGCAGTTCCGTCTCCATCCTCCTCGGTTTTGCCAAAAAACCAAAATAAAGAGGGGATCTGGTCGTTGCTAGATCCCCTCTTTGAATTTTTATTTTAAAGACTTAGGCCATGATTTTTTCTGCGATTAGATCTTTACCTTCTTTCTTGTAATGAATCATCACCTGGGAATTGGCGATTGCCGATTTGAGAACTGCTTCCGAAGCCTTGAAAACAATCGGTTGTCCCGTCTCGGCGTCTTTCAGGGTGACGGTCTTTTCAGCCTGATTAATGGCGGTAATCATCCCCATATGGGCATTCTCTCCGGCCCCTTTGCAGGCAAAGGCAGGGGCGGAAATCACAAACCCGAGAACGAGAACAAAAGCGGACATCACTGTTTTTTTCATGAAGCTCTCCTTTCAATGGGCTCAACCTTTCGTTTCCCCGGACCCTGATAAAGGGAGCGGGGACGGATGAGCCGGTTATTCTTTTGTAAATCTGTAGATTGATGTTTTGTCTTTTGCTAAAAACCCTAATAAATAAAGGGGATTTTAACGGAACCATTTCCATGCTATTCTCTTTTGCGGTTTTGTTCAGAAAACTCCATCTCCATAAATGGATGGCTTAGACAGCTATTTTTATCGGACGTGCATGGGTAATGTCCATGTCAGTCACTGGCCGGAGTTGTGATGCCAAAACTGTGGCAATGGCAATCGTTTTGCCCTCCAAGGCCATGAATTCCACTTCAAAAGCTGCTCCTTTCGGGTAAATATGAATCACTGTACCAACATCCCCGGCCTTCAACCCTTCTTTGGGAAGATCGCTTGTTAATACAATACGGTCATGTTCTTTAATCATCTACATCTCCGAACAATGAATTACGTTGCTTGGTTTGATTTTATCAAATTGACCAAAAATATCCAAATATTTTTAAATCTGTTTGATATGGAGCTCGGCTGCCTGTTTCACCCGGTTCCACTGTTTGACGTAAATCATGGTCGTCGTAATATCCTCATGCCGCATCATCTCCTGGACATTAACGATCGGAGCCCCGCCATCGAGAGCGAGATTGGCCGTGGTATGACGGAGGCTATGCAGGGTAATTTCTGGTCTTGGATTATCATGCGTCTTAATTCCTGCTTTTAACATATATTTGGTGACAATCTGTTCCAGCAACCGGGTCGAAAGCGACCTCGGCCGGTCAGATTTAGTCGGAAGGACCAGTTTGGCAAAGAGCGGATCCTCAGGTTTTGAAAACCCCCTGGTTGTCAAATAATCCATTAAGGCATTATAAACCTCAGCCGCCAGAACCACGAATTTAGATTTTTCGCGATCACCCTTCCCCTGGATATAGAGAACTTTTTCCCCTTCCTTTGTTTTGATATCGGCAACCTGGGCCCGGATGACCTCAATTGCCCGGAGGCCGGTCTTGAGCATCAGATAAATCAGGCCATAATCCCGGGTTTCCCGAAGCTGAGCGCGGGGAGTGGTCCAATGGGTTGTCGAGATAACCGATAAAAGCCGTTTGGCTTCAACGATCGTCAGGGCCCCTTTCTTATGGATGCCGTATTTTTGTCTGACCCCCCGGACCAGCCTGACTGGATTGTACGGAATCATCTTGCGATTCACATAATGCTCAAAAAAAACTCGCAAACCGACTAAATACAAATTCACGGTGGCGGGGAGGAGGTTTTGGGCGATAAGATATTCCTTATACCGGCGGATCAGGAACGGGTCGACCGGCGGGAACCCCCGTTCTTTCCCCCACAGGAAGAATCTTTTCAAGGCGTTTTCATAAGTCAGGTAGGTGGCCGGGGTTCTTTCCTTCTGCAAAACCATCTGATTAAGGCTATAGAGGTAAATATCGATCTCGTGATAAATTTTCGGATCGCAAAATGATTTTTGGGGCTCCTGGGGGGGATTCCCTTCGGGAAGGGGCTCCGGGAGTCCGGTTTTCTGAAAGTTGTCCATGAAGGGTATGGTAAGGAGTTTTGGTTGAAAAAGCAATAAATTAATTTCGCCTAAGGGGGTATTACACGAAGTAATAATTTTAAAACTACCTGTTTAAAATAGCGGTCTGGCACCGCAACAATTTAGCAACATCCCTCAGTTACAGTCCTGTTCATGATGAAATAGGGGACCGGGACCTGAAGACGGTCATTAGTCCAAAACAAATAACTGGAGGATGCCATGATCAAGTCCATTGTAAGATCAATAGTCAGTTTGACTCTGTTGATTTCTTTTGCCGGAGTTGCGGGTGCGGATGAAGTTTTTCGCCTCCCTCTTTCTAATGTAAAATGGGAGCCGATTCCGGGGATGCCGAAAGGATTTTTTACTGGCGTACTGCATGAAAACCCTTCGACGAAAGCTCAGGATATGTTTTTTAAAACGCCTGTAAACGGCGTGGTGCCTCGTCACTGGCATACCGCCAATGAAGTGCTGATGATCGTTAAAGGAACGTTCCACCTCTCAGGTACGGATGGCAAAGGAACCGACCTGATGCCGGGAGGATACGCCTATATTCCTGCGAAAACTGTTCACGTGGCGGTTTGCAAGGGGAAGAGCGCCTGCCTGGTCTATGTCTCTTCTGACGGCGCTTTTGACATGAACGTCGTGGATGAAAAGGGAAATCCCGTAAAGCCGTAATGCTCTTTTTTAACAAATTGTTTTAGAGTCCACCAAAAGTCTGAGGGTTAGGTCTATTTAGTTGGCAACAATATTTCACGTCATTAAGCGGGCAGTCTTATATGACAAGATTGTCAATAAAATGGACCTGACTCTCGATCCCGGTGACCCTAAACCTTCGATTTGTAGATTGAAAGATCGATGTCTCCCCTCATTGCGTAATAGCTGGCGTAATGATATAGAAGACTGCTTCCTCCTACCCTTACATTGGTTCCATAATCCCATTTTCTGACAAAAACCTGAAACTTGACTTTTTTCGATAAAAAAAGGCATGATCATCAATAATGACGATAGCCAAAATCGGGGTAAACGGTTGCCAGGGCGATGAAAAGAGGATTTTTGGAAAAAAAGAAGGTTTCCCCTTCTAGAAAGTTTCCTCTAAGGGTTGAGGTTCTTGGACCGCTCGCCATCTTCATCAATGGGCATCCCCTCCCCTCAAAGGCCTGGGACCGGCAAAAAACCCGTTCTCTTTTCAAAGTTCTTCTCACGGCGCCGGGTCGTGTCTTCTCGTCTGAAGAGATCATCGACATCATCTGGAACAATCTAGAGCCCCAAGAGGCTGAAAAATCTCTCCGGTCTTCAATTTCTAAACTTCGAAAAATTTTGGAACCTGACCTTCGTCAGGGAAGGCTTTCCAGCTATATTTTAACCGAGAGGAATGGGTATGCTTTTAACGCTTCGCCGCAGACCCGCATGGATACCGATGATGTCACCTCCTTTTTTCGTCAGGGTCAGGAGGTTCAAGAGCAGGAACTTTGGGCCCAGACCATCGACTATTATGGAAAAGCTCTTTCTTGTTTTCGGGGCGATTTTCTTGAAGATGAGCCGGACGCAGACTGGATCGGCCCTCTTCGGGAGCATTGGAAAAAAGTCCGCCATGATATTCTGGTTGCCAAAGCGGAAAGTCATCTCTTTTTAAATCAATACCCCTCGGCGATAGAATCCTGCCAGAACATTCTTGATTCTGATATTTGCCATGAAGAAGCCTATCGGAAAATGATGTTGTGCCATTATCTTAGCGGTCATTTTAATGAAGTGGAGATTTTTTTCCGAAAATGCTCTGAGGCGTTAAAAAAGGAGTTAGGGGTTTCTCCCTCTGAAGAAACCATTCATTTGCATGAACAGATTCTTCGAAGACGAGTTTCGGGCATTGACAAAACCCCGCGATCTCCCATAACCGTTAAAAAAAATAGCAGAGCTCCATACTCACTGGGGAGGCTTTCATTTGTGGGGAGGGAAACTGAAGTGGAATTGCTTGTTTCCCATCTCAATGGAGCCCTTCATAAGCAAGGGAGTATCGTGGCGATTGGGGGGGAACCTGGCATCGGGAAAACCCGGCTTTGTGAAGAGATTTTGGTCTATGCAAGAGGACGTTCTTTTCTGACGGCTGTGGGGAGATGTTATGCTCCTCCTCTCAGACTGTCGTACGAACCGTTTACGGATATCTTTCGGCAAATTCTTAAAGGGCCTGGAAGAGAGATTCTTCTCTCCCAGCAACCTTTCTGGTTAACCTGTGCAGGCAAGATTATTCCCGAACTGATCCCCGGGCATCATGTTCCGATCCTTCCTCCGCTTCCGGTGGAACAAGAAAAGCACCGTTTCTTTGAAGCGCTGACCCGGCTTTTAATTGCCGTATCGGCTCAAACTCCTTTGGTCTTGTTCCTGGACGATTTGCACTGGGTCGACGACGAAACGTTGGAAGTGTTGACCTATCTGGTTCGACAGATCTCCACAGAAAAAATCTTGCTTTTAGTGACCTATCGGGCCGAAGAGATTTCCTCAAATCCGCTTTTTTTGAAATTTTTGACTTCGATTCAAAGGTCTTCCTCCCGCGCTATTCTCCTTTCGCACCTTTCAAACGCAGACCTGGTCGGCCTTTTTTTGAAAATGAAAGCGGGGGATCAAACCTTGTCCGAAATGGAACAACTGGCTCAGCGGATCTATGAGGGGACGCAAGGGAACCCGCTTTTTGTTGTGGAGTTTCTTCAGGCCCTCCTGGAAAAAGGAATTTTGAAAATCAATGCCAGAGGAAAATGGATCTCCCCGGAAGCAGAACACATGGAGAGGATAGAGTGGAAGGTTCCCAATGGCATACGACAAATCATCCTTTCGCGGTTGGACCGGATCGAACCGGAACAAAGAAAAATCCTGGGACTTCTATCGACCCTGAGCCGTTTGTTCACGCAGGATTTCCTGAAAAAATTACTTCTGCCAGAAAAAATGGAAAGCGCGATGGTTCTTGAGGACTTGATTCGCGGCGGTTTTATCCAGGAAGACCATCATTTTAAGGGGGCCTATCGGTTTGTTCATGAGAATATCCGCCAGACCATCTATGATTCTTTAACGTTCAGCCAGAAAAAGGCATTTCACCTCCGGGTGGCCCAAACGCTTGAATCAGGACCTTCCGGAGACGGGGTAGATCAGGAGTTGGGTCATCATTATCTGATGGCTGAAGTGTGGCATAAGGCCTTTTATTACCTGAAGGAAGCTGCACAGGTTTCTCTTCGCTCCTTTGCTTACAGAACGGCGCTTATCTCTATTCAACAGGCCGAAGAACTATTCGCACTCCATGCCGCCATTTTTGTCGATGACGAAGAGAGATACCGGCAGAATCTTTCATTGTGTAAGGTGAAGGAAAAGATCCTGGACGAACTTGGCCAGATAAAAAAACGTGAAAAGGTGGTCTCCCAGATGATCCAGCTTGCCAGGCGGCTGGGGGATCCTGCAGAGATTGGAGATGCCTATCTGGCTCTGGCCAATATCCGCAACGCGACTCAGCAATGGGAGGAAGGCGTTGATCTGGTTGATCAGGCCCTGGGGATTTTCAGAAAAGAGAAAAACAGAGAAAGAACCGCGGTCGCGCTGAGGGAGCTCGGTTTCATTTACTGGCATTCCAACCAATTGGAAAAAGCGCTTCTGGCCAATCAAGAAGCGCTCACGCTCCATGAAGAGATGGAAAATAGAAGGGGAGTTGCAGGAGATCTCCATAATTTAGGTCAGATTTATGCCAGTATAGGAAATTACGACCAGGGAATGGAATATTACCGTCAGGCCCGTCGGGAATTCCAAAAGATCGGGGATCGAAATAACGAGGGACGGACTCTCAATATTCTTTCCCGGATCTGCCGATTGACCGGGAATCTTACAGAGGCTATTGACAACATCCTTGAAGGCCTCGAACTCCTCCGGCAAGAAAGCGACCGTCACGGCGAAATTCATTATCTTCTCGAAGCCGCATCGCTTTATCTGGCCATGGGTAATACCCAAGAGGCGCTAAAGCTTTACCAATCGGTGCTTAAGATTACGAAAGAGTTGGGGGGAAATTCATGCCGGGAAGGAGAGGCTCTCAGGGGAATGGGAATTATTTTTGAAAACACAGGAGATTTCGACCAGGCCTCGTCCTGTTTTAGCAAAGCGGCCGCTCTCTTCTCTGAAGCCAGGGATGTTTCTTCATGGGCTGAGCTCTGCAGGCGGTTAGGGGACCTGATGATCAGAGGCCTTCGGGATGTTGACCGTGCGGTCTATTATTATGATACCGTCCTCGCTTACTACCGCAAAGAGGCTCTTGTTGAGCCCCAGCGCTCAATCCTTTGTAAAATAGGCCAATCTCTCTGGATCGGGAAGAAATCGAAAGAAGCCGTTCCCTATTACCTTGAAGCGCTTGATTTAGCCAGGGGAAAAAAGGACCGCATAGCCGAAGGCGCTGTTCTGGCAGCCCTGGGGGTCGTTTACCGCGAGACAGGACTCATGGAAGAATCACTTAAAACCAGCTTGGAGGCGTTGAACATTGCAAAGTCATTTCAGGATCAGGAAGCGGAAGGAAATGTTCACTCCAGTCTCTGTGAAACCTTCCTGGCGCTTGGAAAGTATCAAGAGGCTGAAAAGTCCGGGCAGGCGGCTTTAGAACTGAGGTCCCGGATGAATGAGCCCGGGAGCGAAGCTCTGGCCTGCTACCGGTTGGGAAAGGTCTTAAAACAAAGGGGTAAGAAATCCGAAAGTTCAAATTATTTCGAAAAAGCCCGATTCCTTGCTAAAAAATCAGGAAACCAGGAAATTATCAAAAATATTAGATCAAGTCAAAGGGAGGAACATGCCTAAATTTATCATCGAAAGAAAAGTAGGAAAGTTAAATGACGCCCAAATCGCGGCGGCCGCGAAACAATCACTGAAGGCCCTGGGTGATCTGCCGCAATTGAAATGGGTCAGAACCTATTATTCAGCTGAGGAAGGGAAGATGTATTGCGAGTATGAAGCGCCCAATATCGAATTAATATACGAACATGCCAGGCTGGCGAAAATCCCCGCTGATTCTGTCCGGATGGTGGCAGAAATGCTTCCAGCCATGTTCCAGTAAAAACTTAACCCCCCATTTCAAACGTTTTTTTACCTTAAATAGCGGGAAAGGGCATTCTGTTTTTTCCTTAAAATCAAGTCCCTTTTCCGGCTAAAACTTGTTTTTTCAAATAATTGTTTGCCACCGCAACAATTTTGCAACATCTCTCTGATAGAATTCTACCCATGAAACGGAATAGACCCATCCTATCAATTTTTATTTAACGAAAGAGGGGGTGATGAAGCTTCCATATTGTATTGCGACCTTTTGCGTTTCATCGGATGTAGAACGTCACGACGTGCGTGACAAGCGGGGCCGGCAAGCATGGTGCTTGCTCGGAAATCATCAATAAGGAGGTTGTTATGCCAAAATATGTTATTGAGCGTGAAATTCCCGGTGCCGGGAAGTTGTCGTCGCAAGAACTCAAAGCCATTTCGCAGAAGTCGTGCGGCGTGTTAAGCAAGATGGGGCCTCAAATTCAGTGGCACGAAAGTTACGTGACGGGCGACAAGATCTACTGCGTTTACATCGCGCCGAACGAAAAAATGGTTCGGGATCATGCCCAGCAAGGCGGCTTTCCCGCAAACCGGGTCTCCCAAGTCACCTCGGTCATTGATCCGACCACCGCCGAGTAGTACGTCGTAATTAGGAGTTTCAGCCGGCCGTTTTGCCTCCGATTCGCTGCGGCAAAACGGCGGCTGAATTTTGGCCTTTAGCGTCATGGCGGAGTCAAGCTTCGCTTTGGCTTATTGTATCAAGAGCGCGCCGATCCCCTTGTTGAGATTCAATGGACGAGGTCTCCGGACAGGGAATGGGGTCCCTCTTTTTTTAATATTTTATTTGTTTGTTCAATCTTTGGTATAATCAACGTCCTATTCGATTGAGATAAAAGGACGATGCGTTCTCACAAACCCGATTCAAAATTCAAAATGATTCCTTTGGAAACCAGGCCGTGGCATACCTATGGCATCGGCGTTTTGGTCGTCGTCCTCTGCACGTTACTGGATTGGCCGATTTTCCCTTATGTTTTTCCGGGGAACATGGTCATTGTTTATCTTATCGGGGTGCTCTTTGTGGCCGTCCGCTACGGCGTGGGACCCTCGATCTTTGTTTCCCTTTTAAGTGTGATGGCTTATGGGCTGATCTACATTCCTCTCTATCGGAACTTTGCTGTTCCCGAGGTGACCTATTTTTATCTGTTAGGAGGGATGTTAGTCATCTCTCTCCTGATCAGTGAATTGACAGGGGGAATCCGCCAGAGAATGGAGATGGCCCGTCTGGCTAAAGAAGCTCAGGAGGCTCAGGCTGAGGCAGAAACAGAAAGAATGAGAAATACTATTTTAAGTTCCATTTCTCATGATTTAAGAACGCCGCTGGCAACTATTAAAGGAGCGGCGAGCAGTCTGCTCGAAAATGAGTTTATTGACGCAGGGGCCCGTCAGGAGGTAACCCGGGCTCTTTATCATGAAGCCGACCGGCTGGATAAACAGGTGAAAAACCTTTTAAATATGTCCCGTCTTGAGGCCGGGGCCGTTCATCTGCAAAAAGAGTGGCTCCCGGTAGAAGAGGTCGTGGGATCCGCTTTGGCACGATTCGAAGGCCAGTTAAACGGACACACGTTCAGGACTCATTTTCCTCCGGAGTTGCCGCTTATTTTTTGCGACGGCGTATTGATTGAACAGGTTTTTAGCAATCTTTTAGAGAATGCTTTAAAATATACTCCATCTTGTACTTCAATAGATTTAACAGCCTCTGCGCAGGAAAAATCTATCGTATTTGAGATCGCAGACCAGGGAGAGGGAATCCCGGCAGGAGACGAAATCCGGATCTTTGAAAAATTTTACCGGGGTCGTCCTTCGAGAGAAGGGGGAGTAGGTCTTGGTCTTGCCATCTGTCGCGCCATTATAGAAGTTCATGGCGGCCGGATCTGGGCCGAAAATCAGGCGGGTGGAGGAGTCATATTCCGTTTTACGATCCCGCATGAGGGAAATCCTCCTAAAATTGAATTGGAAAAATTAGAGCCTCATGATCTCAGTTCGAGATAACACAGTCCTTTTAATTGAAGATGAGCCTGAAATCCGGAGATTTCTTCGGAAAACGGTTCCTCAACATGGATACCTGTTATTGGAAGCGGCAACGGGCCGTGAGGGTTTGGTTCAAGCCGCAAGCCGTCCACCGGATATTATTCTGCTTGATTTGGGGTTGCCTGATTATGATGGTCTGGATGTGATCCGGGAGTTGAGAGAGTGGAGCTCAATTCCGATCATTATTTTATCCGCCCGGGATCAGGAACAGACAAAAGTGGATGCACTGGATCTGGGTGCCGACGATTATCTGACCAAACCATTTGGTTTAGATGAATTACTGGCCCGGATGCGGGTCGTTCTGCGTCATCGAGATCGTATGGCTGGTGAGAATGGTGAACCCGTATTTACAACAGGGGACTTGAAAGTCGACTTCGAGAAAAGAATGATCTATGTATCAGATAAAGAGGTTCATCTTTCACCGATAGAATATAAGTTGCTCACTCTTCTTGTCCGTTCCGCTGGAAAAGTAATGACTCACCGGCAGCTCCTTAAAGAGGTTTGGGGACCTCTTCATACGGAAGAGGCGCATTATCTCCGGGTTTATATGCGGCAATTGCGAAATAAATTGGAAATAAATCCCGCCAATCCACGTTATCTGATGACGGAGATGGGTATCGGTTACAGGCTCCGCGTCGATTAAGATGTGTCTCCTGTTTCGCTCGTTTTGCCCGCCGGGTGTCTAATTGAAATTTCTTTTAAAAACAATGGGATATTCAAGAGTGTCTAAATAAATTGACAAATCTCTCGATTTTGCTTCTGGATTAATTTCTTATTTTGTCCCTGTTTTAATATAAAAACGGCATAAAAATTAAATTCATGATCGTAAAAAGTTTATAAAAATTTTAGTGAAATTTAAGGCCACGTACATTAATTGCATGTGATTTTTGTAATTTTATTCCTATTTTATCTTTTTAACTCGTTCCCTTCTTTTTTAAATCGTCAAATAACTTAGACAATTCATTTCTGATCCAAGATAAAAAACTTGCCTGAAAATTACTTTAATCTTTAAATCTGATTGTAAACATTTGAAAAATTTAATGAATTTTTATTGTTTAAAATTTGGTTCAGATATTGCAAATCTGGATGGCTTAAAAGCGGAAAAAGAGTTCCCTAAGAGAAAAGGAGGATCAAATTAAAATGATCGCTTATATGATTAAAAAGTTCATTCAAAAGCCCTGGTTGTTCTTGTTCGTTTCAGGATTTCTGGCCATTTCATCTCTGGCGATTGCGGGGGAGTCGGAAGATCCCGGGGTATCTCATCATGATCATCAGGCAATGATGATGGATATGTCGATTCAGGAGCATTCCCCCACCCCGACACCTCCTCCTGGAGTTGAATATCAAAATGCGGGTGTCGAGATGTTAAATAAATTAACCGATCATCTGGATCAGGAAATTGCAAAATCCGGCGGGAAGTTGGGCGGCTATGTTTCGGGTGCCGAAGCCCATGCCGCGATGCAGGGAATTCCCCTAAGGATCACCACAGAAGAAAATGTTAAAGCAGGCGGCCGTTGTCCTTCAACCGCTCCTTTAAAAACATTTGACATATCAGCCATTAATGTTGAAGTGACCATCAGCCGGTTTTTGGATTTCTTCCCCGGATATCTGTATGTTTTAACCGATGACCTTCCGAAGGTTCGTGAAGAAGAGAGAAAAAACAAAGAGGCAAGAAAAAGTCCGGAACTGTTTCCTCCCGCCCCTGTTTCTGCGGGGCTTCAGGGAGATATGATTCAGCCTCTGGTGATTCGAGCCAATGAGGGAGATTGTGTCCGGATTACGCTTCGCAATCAAACCACCGAAAATGAACCGGTGACCATGCATATTCACGGATCCAGTTTCATCATCAAGGCAACTGGTCAGGCCGCAACCATGACCAATAAAGATTCGTTGGTTGCTCCGGGAAAAAGCCAGGAATTTGAATGGTATATCCCTGCGGATGAACAGGAAGGAGCGCATCATTTCCACAGTCATGCCACCCGCGACCAGTGGTCCCTGGGAATGTTCGGATCTCTGGTGGTCGAACCGAGAGGATCATCCTATCTGAATCCCTGGAACTCACAACCTTTGAAAAGCGGATGGATGGCGATGATTCATGATCCCAACGGTAGTGATTTCCGTGAATTCGCCATTTTCTATCATGAAATCGGGGATGAAGTGTTCCGTATTTTGAACAGAAAAGGTGAAATGCTCCCTCAACGCGACGCGGTGACCGATGCTTATCGTCCCGGTGGACGCGGCTTAAATTTACGAAGCGAACCCCATGGAACTCGCCTGGCTCTTCAGGTGGAGCGGCATGGGATTCATGATGAATCGATGGGGTATGGTTCTTATACTTTTGGGGACCCTGCAACAACAATACCACGGTCTTATCTCGGAGATCCTGTTAAATTTAGAATGATGGGCGGTTCCGAAATGGTTCATTCCCATCACCTGCATGGAGGCGCTGACCGCTGGCCAAGGTCTCCCGAAGCGGTGACCAAAGCGGAGTTTAACTTTGCCGCCACCAGCAATGGAACCGGTCCAGTGAAGTTTCCTGCGATTCGAACCAGCTCTGAAAGATTGGATGTTCAGGCGATTGGAGCGGCTGAATCTTATAATGAAGTGATTGAATGCGGTTCCGGCGGATGTCAATATGGCGCTGGAGACTTTGTTTTCCATTGCCATATTCCCCAGCACTATGTGACCGGAATGTGGGGATTCTGGAGGGTTTATAATACGCTTCAGGCCGCAAGAAGCCAGGATGATATCATGCCGCCGCTTGCTGAACTTCCGGATAGGAAAGGAAAAATGAAGCCCGCGGTTGACTCAGCCAAACTTGTGGGAACCACAGTGGACTGGTTTGGCGGTCAGAAATACAAGATTACGGCGGATAAAACCGACTGGAAGGCCAATCCTCCTGTCGTTTCAATTAAAGAGTGGGTGGCAATGCTTCTTCCAACACAGGGATTGCCCGGTGGTACGACAGATGAACACAAACAGGCTGTTTCCCATGATGCCACCGTTTTGGATTGGAAATGGGACGGCAACAAGGCGCTTAACGAGCCTGAAACCAAACAGGAGTGGGTGAACTATAAGTCCCCCACCCCTGGAGAACGGCCCGCCATGAGGTTTGATCCGGCAACCGGGAAACCCTCATTTCCTCATTTAAGACCTCATCTTGGGAAGAGGGTCCCATTTTCTCCTGATCATAATCCCGCGCCATTCCTGGAACCGATACGGCATACCAAAGATGGAAAACTCTCCGTAGAACCGGCACAGCCAGGTGAAAATGGTCCATGGAGCCTCTGCCCGTCCAATTCTCCCAGGAAGTATTACTCCATTAATGGGATAACGCTTCCGATTACTCTGAAAAAGGCAACGGCAAAGACACCTGCCATTGTCGACCCGGACGGGATGCTGTACGTACTGGAAGATGAAGAGGCCGGCATCCGGGCCAACGATGACCTGAAAATACCACTGGCGATTCGAGCCAATGTGTATGATTGCGTCGATGTCATCTATAAAAGTGAAATGAAGGATAACAC
>JBGPKT010000036.1:0-19912 GCA_041486115.1 Nitrospiria bacterium
CAAAGCCAGCTCGGAAGTTCCACGCTCGCTTCCCCTCGCCGGGTATTTTCTTATTTCTTCTTCTTTTTCCCTGGCCACTTCGATGGCTTCAGTAATCAGCGCGTCATAGATCTCATCGGCTTTAACCTTGCGGACAATCTCCCCTTTTTTAAAGAGAACGCCCGAATCCCTTCCACCGGCGATCCCGACATCCGCTTCCATCCCCTCGCCGATGCCATTGACCACACATCCCAGGATCGATATATTCAAAGGGACTTTAAGGTATCCCAATTTTTTTTCGATTTCATTGGCCAGCTTGATCACATCGATCTCAAGCCGTCCGCAGGTCGGGCAGGCGATCACATTAATCCCCCGGTGCCGCAATTCGAGCGATTTCAATATTTCAAAACCGGCCCTGATCTCTTCTACCGGATCCGCCGCGAGGGAGACCCTGAGGGTATCCCCGATCCCTTCGGAAAGGAGGAGCCCTAGTCCCACAGCTGATTTAATCGACCCGGTGAAAAGGGTCCCGGCTTCGGTCACTCCGAGATGGAGCGGATAATCCGACCTGACAGAAAAAAGCCTGTAGGCTTCGACAGCGAGAGCAACATGAGAGGCCTTTAAAGAGACTTTGGTGTCATAAAACTCCATCTCCTCAAGAATATTCAGCGCTCTGAACGCAGATTCGACCATCGCCTCTGCTGTAGGATAGCCATATTTTTCGAGGAGGTCCTTTTCAAGAGATCCCGCATTGATCCCGATTCGGATCGGGATCTTTTTCTCTTTAGCCGATGCCGCCACTTTTTCCATTTTTGATCTCGACCCGATATTCCCCGGGTTGATCCGAAGACAATCGACTCCCTCTTCGAGCGCAATGAGCCCCAGTTGATAATCAAAATGGATATCCGCTATCAGCGGGATATGGATCTCTTTTTTAATCTTTGAGAGGAGACTGGCTGAAGCATGGTCCGGCACAGCCACCCGGACAATTTCACATCCCGCTTCTTCGAGTTGAAGGATCTGGGAAACGGTCGCCTTCAGATCGTCGGTGGAGGTCGTCGTCATCGACTGGACGGAGATCGGGGATTCGCCCCCTATATTTACCCCACCCACTTTGATTTGACGGGTTATTCTTCTTGTTTTATTCATACAGATTGGCGTTATCTGAACAGTCGTAAAATATCGTTGTACGATACGACGATAAACAGGGTCATCAGACCGGCAAACCCGATGGTCTGGGCAATCTGCATCCCCTTCTGGTTCAAGGGTTTCCCCATCACCGCTTCAATAAGAAGAAAAATCAGCCACCCTCCGTCGAGTACCGGTATCGGCAATAAATTCATGATGGCCAGCTGGAGGCTTAAAAAGGCCATGAGACTGATCAGATCTCCCATTCCGGAATGGGCCGCTTGACCCGTCAGCTGGGCAATCATAATCGGCCCGCCCAGAGATTTTAGAGAGAGATTAAACGTGACGAGCTGTTTTAACACATCAAAAGTCAATCGGGTCAGTTCGGCCGTCTTGATAAACCCTTTTTTGACCGATTCAACAATGCCGTAACGCTTGAAAACCGTTCTCTGCCCCATCGACACGCCAATCACAACCTGGCCGGAGGTATCATCCTTGATCGGAGTTAGGGTTTTATTGATGAGCGTCCCTTTTCGATCTACCGTAACCTGAATTTCCTTTCCGGCATTGGCTTTAATGGACGAAGACATCTGATTCCAGTGGGTAATTGGAGTGCCATTCATGACAACAATCCTGTCCCCCGGCTCCAGTCCCCCTTTATCTGCCGGATATCCTTTTTTTATCTGACCGACGGTCGCAGGTATTTCGGGAGTCATACCTCCCATGCCGACACCGGTTCTTTCATCCGCTGAACTCACCAGGTCAACCGTTTTTAATTCATTCCCCCGTTGAAAGCTGATTTCCAGCTTTGAATTGGGGTTGGCCCCGATCTCGGTTAAAACCTTTTCCCAAGTAGCGGTACTTCTTTGCTTAATGCTCAGGATAACATCCCCCGTCTGAAGCCCTGCTTTTTGGGCTGGAGAATGATCGTCAATCCACCCAATTTTTGCAGGCTGGTCCAGGTAAGCGGGAACGTCCGTCCCGATTAAAAAAACAAGCGGCATCAGGGCAAAAGCTAAAATAAGGTTCATAAAGGGCCCAGCAAAAACGATTTGGGCCCGCTGCCAGACGCTCTTGGAGGCAAATTCATCGGGAGCCTTCTGAATTTCATCCGGGTTTTCTCCAGCCATTTTGACATACCCCCCAAGCGGAATGGCGGAAAGGACATATTCGGTATCCCCGATTTTTTTCGATATTAGTTGCGGGCCGAATCCGACCGAAAATTTTAAAATCCGAACTCCGTTTTTTCTGGCTATAAAAAAATGCCCCCATTCATGGATGACCACCAGAATACCTAACACAATGATGAAAGAGATTACCGTATATAACATTTTTCAGACTCCTAATTTTTTCCCTGTAACTTTTCAATTAATCCGCCGGCTTCTTTTCTTGCCCAGATGTCGGCATAGTTCACATCTTCTATGGTTTGTATCGCGCGAATCTGATGGGAATCCATCGTTTTTTTTATCACCTCTTCGATTTTTAAAAAACCTATTTTATGTTCAAGAAAAGCGGCAACCGCTTCTTCGTTTGCGGCATTTAAAACTGCCGGCAGCGTTCCTCCCGCCTTCAGGGCTTCAAACCCATAAGTAAGACAGGGAAAGGCTTCATCATCCGGCGCGGAAAAAGACAACATCCCGGCAGAAACCAGATTCAGAGGAGGAATATCGAGGGGAAGTCTTTCCGGATAGTTAATGGCGTAAGAGATCGGCCCCCTCATATCAGGAATCCCCATCTGGGCCATCACCGACCCATCTACATATTCTACCATAGAATGAACAATACTTTGAGGGTGAATTAAGACCTCAATCCGTTCCTCCGGAAAATCAAAGAGCCACCGGGCTTCAATGACCTCAAGACCTTTATTCATCATGGTCGCCGAATCAATCGATATCTTTTTACCCATGCGCCAGTTGGGATGCCTGATTGCGGCTTCGGGAGTCACTTTTTCTTTTTGTTCGCGGGTGGTATGAAGAAAAGGCCCACCCGATGCCGTTAAAACAATTTTTCTCACATCTTTCATCTGATTTCCGGATAACGCCTGAAAGATGGCGCTATGCTCACTGTCGATCGGAAAAATCTTAACTCCGGCAGTCACCGCTTCCTGGCAGACTAATTCCCCCGCCATGACCATCGTCTCTTTGTTAGCCAGGGCGATATTCTTTTTTGCCCTGATAGCGGCAAGGGTCGGCATCAATCCCGCCGCCCCCACAATCGCAGAAACGACCATCTCACCTTCAGAAAACGCGGCGGCCCTAAGAAGCCCCTCCGGACCCGACACAATTTCAGTTTTTAAACCGGAACAGCGGATGCGAAGCTCATCGGCTGTTTTGAAATCTGAAACGGAAACGATCGAGGGATTGAATTTCCTGATTTGCTGTTCTAAAAGGAGGATGTTTTTTCCGGCAGCAAGTGCTGAAATCTTGAACCGGTCCGGAAACCGGGAAACGATGTCCAGGGTATTCATCCCGATCGAACCTGTCGACCCCAATAGAATGAGATTTTTCATCATTAATTAATCATACCTTATGGGAATGGCTCAGTCCACCGAATAGTCTTAGAAACTTAAAACTCTTGTCATACCGGTCTGAAAAAAATCATATAATAGTAAAGAACCGGCGCGGTAAAAATAAAACTGTCGATCTTATCAAGAATACCGCCATGCCCCGGCAAGAGCCGGCTTGAATCCTTGACCTGATTTGCCCTTTTAAACATCGACTCGACGAGATCCCCTGTTTGGCCCGCAATACTCATCAAAAATGCCAGGCCCGTCATTTCGGTCAGAGAGAAACCGGATAAAAACCAATAACGCGCAAGCATTCCCGTCAAAATTCCAAAAACCAGGCCTCCCACGGCCCCTTCTATGGTTTTATTCGGGCTAATGGTTGCCGCCAGTTTTCGCTTTCCAATGAGTGTCCCCGTAAAAAAGGCTCCGGTATCGGTTCCCCAGGTAATCATTGCCAGCAAAAAGATCAGCAGAGCCCCCTGATCCATCATCCGGATCAGTACCAAATGGCCGAGGAACCAGCTGACATATACCAGTCCAGTCCCCATAATAGAAACTGATAAAAAAAACGATTCCCGGTCTGCCAGAAGATGAGCGGATAAAAAAAGAATAAAAACTGCTGAAAAAATAAACAAAAGGAGGGACGGAGGGAATGGGTCCCCGGTTCCTTTCAGGTAAAATCCCCCCATCAGGAGGATGGAGAGAAGTTCGCCCAAGACAAGGATCAATCGCTTCGCTTCCTTGAAAAATAACCTGTAAAATTCGTAGAGACCGATAGAGGAGATGGATACGGCAAAAAGAAAAAACACTAAAGGGTGATGAAAGGTAACCAGAAGATAAAAGAGAGGGAAAAAAAGAAGTGCGACGATCAGCCGTTTCATATCTCCCCATGAGACTCAGGCGACACCCGGCCGAACCTTCTTTCCCTCCTTTGATATTCAAGAATCGCAAGGAGAAGATCTTTTCTTCCGAAATCAGGCCATAACTTTCTGGTAAAATAAAGTTCGGTGTAGGCTATCTGCCAGAGTAAAAAATTACTGATCCTCTCCTCCCCGCTCGTCCTGATCATCAGGTCAGGGTCAACCATGCCTCGGGTATAGAGATATGTTGAAAATAAATGTTCATCGAGTTCCTTGAGGGTTCTTGTCCCTTTCTGGACATCCGTATAAAATTGTTGAACCGCATCGATAATTTCGGCTCTACCCCCGTAACTCAAAGCAATATTTAAAACCATCTTTTTATTGTCGCGGGTCTCTTCTTCGACTTTTTTAATCGATTGAATAACCGGCAAAGGAAGGTCTTCGATACGGCCGAGAGACTGAAAGCGAATGTCATTTTTCATCAATGTGGGGAGTTCTCTTTTTAAATATTCTTCGAGCAAAAGCATGAGGGTTTTTATTTCAAGGGCCGGCCGATTCCAGTTTTCTTTTGAAAAAGCATAGATTGTCAATGCCTCAAGCCCCAGCTCGCGGCTGAGTGTAATCACACCTCTGACCGATTGAATTCCTTCCCGGTGCCCGGATATCCGGTTTAACCCTTTCTTTTCCGCCCATCGACCGTTGCCGTCCATAATAATGGCAATATGCTTCGGCAGATTCCCCGTTTTCACAAAATCTAACAGTTCTTTTTCCGAGAGTTGTTCCATCGAGTTTTGTGAATTTTGTGAGTCTTGATAAACCGTCAATTCCCCGCTATTCCTGAAGTTTGCCCGTAAATCCGGCCAACCCTTCGATTAAATGATTAAAAGGCCTGTTGTACAATTCGACCTGAACCGCCTGATTGGGTAATGATTTGACTTTAAATTCGTAAATAGGGTCGCTATTTTTCATGCTTTGACCGGAATCGTTCTTGGGTTTGGAAAATGAGGGGATTAAAAAGCGGTTGGTATCGAGAAGAAACCGCGAAAACTCGTCTATTAGAACCAGATTATTTTTCTCCGATTCTCCGGTTACGGCCACAGGAATTCTTGCGGAGCTGATCCTCGCCCTGTCTCCCGTCTTAGGCGCCTGGCCCGAAATGAGAAAGGTCCCCCCGCTTTCGCTCTCACCAATCGCATCGAGTTCGAGAAGGCTGATCGTCTCTTCAAAATGCCCCATTTCTACTTTAGTCCCCGGGTGATAAAAAGGCTCTCCGGGACGGAAAACTGTCATGACCATTCCTTTTACCAAACCATTTTTTTTGCCCAGATCGACTGTTCCCGAAGTTCCGCTAATCTTTAATACGGTCCCTTCAATCCTCGGAAAATAAGTTGAAAAAATTCTAGCCAGATCATCCAGTGACAGAGGAGCGGTTTCAGCCCTGGGAATAGAGCCTGTTAAAGTTAAAAGAACGGTAAATATTAAAATCGCCATGTGTTTAGGTTTCAAAAGATCCGTCCCCAGAAAGCGCTTCCTTGACACTTCTGAAATGCATGCTATATTTAAAAACTAACTTGTCTGATTAAACGAAAACCCTTTTTAAGAAACATCATGGTTAAGGAATATGACGGACCATCATCCTCTGAAATCCCCTGTGCCTGAAACGATTCCCGAAGCAAACTCCAAACTCGAATGGAAAATCGGTTTGGGTCTTTTTATTTTCTGTCTTCTGGGAATCCTGATTAATCTGCTCGAATAACAAAAAAAATCCCCTGAAAAATAACCGTTCCCGGGGACAAAACGAGACACAAATAGATTTGAAATCAGTGTTTACACTCGTAATTGGTGCCGCCGATCGACCCTCTTTCTATTTTTAAATATTCCGCAATAGCGGAGTCGGGCATCAGCGCACTGGAAATCACCGTCGATATGCCTTTTGAGTCCAGATCGGCCTTTAACCGGTCGCTGCATCCCCGGGCAATAGCCACAGAACAATCCCCGATAACTTCCATAACATTCTCATCAAAAAACTTCATCTGGGCGCTTAGAATTTCTTTATCCGCAACATCATAAACAATAAATGCCATCGGACTATCCAAAGTGGCACCTAAATCACTCCCGTCATCTGTTGCAATCGCTATTTTTGGCATAACATCGTTCTCCTTTAATTTTTCAGGCCGGATACTTTTATTTTTTATCTTTTTCACCCGGTTCAAACCGCAGAAACTCCGCAGGGAGTCTCTCTTCAGACTCTCTTAATCGGGTCTAACCTGACCTTAAGCTTCTCTAAATTTAACAAGAAATGACTAAAAATACAAGGATGAAGTGCAAAAATAATTTGATTTCATTTTGATATTTCTTCTATAATTAAGGTTCGATTGGTATTGAATACTCATTTCATGCCTTAATGAATATCTCACTCTCTCTTCAAACGCCAACGTAGCGTTCACGAAGCCAGTGAAAAGAAAGCATTATTATTAAATGACAGAAAACCTTCGGCATCTGCCCCCGTCACAGGGGTTATATGACCCTTCAAACGAAAAAGACTCCTGCGGAATCGGTTTTGCCGTTAATATCAAGGGCGTTCCTTCCCACGATATTATTTTAAAAGGGCTTGAAATTCTGAAAAATTTATCCCACCGTGGTGCTGTTGGAGGAGACCCCTTCACCGGAGACGGGGCGGGAATCCTCGTCCAGATTCCTCACACCTTTTATAAGGAATCCCGGATTAGAGGGAATATTAGACTCCCCGGATTGGGATCGTACGGTATCGGCATGGCATTTTTCCCTTCCGACGTGGATGAAAGAATCCGGTGTGAAAAACTAATTGAAGAAACGACCGTTCAAGAAGGCCAGGTATTTCTCGGCTGGAGAGATGTTCCTAACGCACCCGGCACAATCGGGCAGCTCGCCAGAGAAACCGCTCCAGTCATCCGCCAATTTTTCATTGAACGGAAAAACCTGCCCCAGGAGGAGTTTGAGCGAAAACTTTATATCATCCGAAAGGAAATTGAGAACCTGATCTATCCCTGGATCAAAGGGATTTTTTATATTCCTTCTCTTTCGTCCAAAACGATTGTCTACAAGGGGCTTCTCACTCCTGAACAGATCCCCTTGTTTTATCCGGATTTAAACGATCCGAATTTTACAAGCGCTCTGGCACTGGTGCATTCCCGTTTCAGCACCAATACCTTTCCGACATGGAGCCTGGCGCATCCTTATCGTTATGTCTGCCACAATGGAGAGATCAATACCCTTAAAGGGAATATCAACTGGATGAAAGCCAGGCAAGGAAGGTTGTCTTCCGACCTTTTTGGGGCGGACATCAACAAGCTTTTTCCAATTATCCGTGAAGGGCAGAGCGATTCCGCCTGTTTTGATAATGTCCTGGAGTTTCTGGTCATGGGAGGCCGTTCTCTTCCCCATGCCATGATGATGTTAATTCCGGAAGCCTGGGCAGGAAACCCCGAAATGGATCTTGACCGCCGGGGGTTTTACGAATATCACGCCTCCATGATGGAGCCCTGGGATGGCCCGGCGGCCATGGCTTTTACAGATGGAAGCCTTATTGGCGCCACGCTTGACCGCAACGGCCTCCGCCCTGCCCGGTATGTCATCACAAAAGACCATCTCGCGATTTTAGCCTCTGAAGCTGGAGTTCTTCAATTTAAACCCGAAGAAATCCTCTCCAAAGGGAGGCTTCAACCGGGCAAAATGTTCCTGGTTGACACGGCTCAGGGACGAATCATTGACGACGAAGAAATCAAGGCCGATATCGTTAAACGGAAGCCCTATCGCCAGTGGGTTGCCAACAACAGGATTTCTATCGACGACCTTCCTGAGCCGATCAACGTCTATCAACCCGACACGGAAACCATTCGGAAGCGGCAAAAAGTATTTGGTTATACACTCGAAGACCTGAAATTATTAATGGCTCCCATGGCCATCACCGGAGAAGAAGCAATCGGTTCAATGGGAACTGACACCCCTCTGGCCGTTCTCTCCGAGAAGCCTCAACTCCTTTTTAACTACTTCCAGCAGCTTTTTGCGCAGGTGACCAACCCCCCGATTGATCCCATCCGCGAACAACTGGTCATGTCTCTATCAACAAACATCGGACCCAAATCAAATCTTTTGGGGGAAACCCCCGAACATTGCCGCAGGATTAAGGTAGGTCAACCGATTTTAACCAACTCCGATCTTGAAAAAATCCGGTCAATCGCTGATGGTCATTTTAAATCGAAAACTTTAAGAACCCTTTTTCCGGTTGCTGATGGACCGGACGGACTGGCAAAAGCCATCGACCGGCTCTGCCGCGAAGCGGCGGATGCCATCAAGTCAGGGTATAATTTTATCGTCCTGAGCGATCGTGAAATAAACCCGGAATGGGCGCCAATCCCCTCTCTTCTGGCCGTTTCAGCCGTCCACCATTATCTGATTGAAGCATGTTTAAGGGCGGAAGCTGGTCTGACCGTAGAGACCGGTGAACCCAGGGAAGTCCACCATTTTGCTCTCCTGATCGGCTTCGGAGCGGGATCGGTCAATCCGTATCTTGCGTTCGAGACCCTTACCGATATGGTCCGCTCCGGAGTTTTTCCGGAAGCCGTCGACGCCGCCACAGCCGAAAACAAATATATTAAAGCAGTTAACAAAGGACTATTGAAAATTTTCTCCAAAATGGGGATTTCCACCGTCCAGAGCTATTGCGGCGCCCAGATCTTTGAAGCCATCGGATTAAACAGCCATCTGATCAACCGCTATTTTACGGGAACCCCATCGAGGATCGAAGGAATCGGCCTTGAAGAAATTGGAAAAGAAACTTTGCTAAGACATTCATACGCTTACGCCGAAACCTCTCCTCTCTTGGGAGATGGATTGGACATCGGAGGGGACTATCATTACCGTATTCAGGGGGAACACCATCACTGGAACCCCGAAACGATTGTCAAACTTCAGGAGGCGACACGGTCCAACAACCCAAAAACCTTTGCGGAATTCAGCCGCCTGGCCAACGAGGAAAATCATCGCGCATCGACTCTCCGGGGGCTCTTTGAGCTGAAAACTTTAAAGACCCCCCTCTCGGTCAATGAAGTCGAACCCGCTTCCGAAATTGTCAAACGTTTTGCAACCGGGGCGATGTCCTACGGGTCGATCAGTAAAGAAGCTCATGAAACGCTTGCCACCGCGATGAACCGGCTTGGCGGAAAAAGCAATACCGGCGAGGGAGGAGAAGACGAGGCCCGATTTGATACCGAAAAAAACAGCGCCATCAAACAGGTCGCCTCGGCCCGTTTCGGCGTGACCACCAATTATCTTGTCCATGCCCGTGAACTTCAAATCAAAATGGCCCAGGGAGCGAAACCGGGAGAAGGGGGACAGCTTCCCGGACACAAGGTCGATGAAATCATTGCAAGAATCCGGCATTCGACTCCCGGCGTGACACTGATCTCTCCCCCTCCCCATCATGACATCTATTCAATCGAAGACCTCGCTCAGCTGATTTATGACCTGAAAAATGTCAATCCTGCGGCAAGGATAACGGTCAAGCTGGTTTCCGAAGTCGGCGTAGGAACCGTGGCGGCAGGCGTTGCCAAAGCGCATGCCGATATGATTCTGATCAGCGGAGACTCCGGAGGAACAGGCGCTTCTCCCCTCTCTTCCATTAAACACGCAGGAGCGCCCTGGGAGCTCGGCCTTGCTGAAACTCAGCAAACGCTGGTCCTCAATAATCTCCGGAGCAGGGTCAGGATTCAGACAGATGGCCAGCTCAAAACTGGTAGAGATGTGGTCATCGCCGCCCTTCTCGGGGCCGAGGAGTTCGGATTTGCGACCGCCCCCCTGATCGTCGAAGGGTGTATCATGATGCGCAAGTGCCACCTGAACACCTGCCCGGTCGGCATCGCCACTCAGGATCCCGCGCTCCGAAAAAAGTTTACCGGCGATCCGGAGCATATTATCCATTACTTTTTTTTCGTGGCTGAAGAAATCCGCGAGCTGATGGCCCGTCTTGGATTCCGGAAATTTGAGGAAATGGTCGGACGGGTGGATAAAATTGAATCTAAAATTGCGATCGATCAATGGAAGGCCAGAGGGATAAACCTCGATAAACTTTTGTATATGCCGGAGGTCTCCGGAAACGTTGCCGTGCACTGCGTGGAATCCCAGAATCATGGCCTTGATCAGGCCCTTGATCATACGCTTATACGGATTGCCAAACCGGCTCTGGAAAATAAAACCGCTGTGTCTCAGAAGCTCCCTATCAGAAATATTCACCGGACTGTCGGAGCCATGCTTTCAGGCGAAATCACCCGGCGGCACGGTTCCACGGGACTTCCTCCGGACGCCATTCAATTCCATTTTGAAGGGACTGCCGGACAAAGCTTTGGCGCTTTTTGCGTCAACGGACTATCTCTGACGCTCGAAGGAGAATCCAATGACTACCTCGGAAAGGGGATGTCAGGGGGAAAGATCGTGGTTTTTCCTCCGAAAGGCTCTCTTTTTAAACCAGAAGAAACGATCATTGTCGGGAACACCCTCCTTTATGGGGCCACCGGCGGGGAGGTTTTTATTTACGGATTAGCCGGAGAAAGGTTTGCCGTCAGAAACAGCGGCGCCCAGGCCGTTGTCGAAGGGGTCGGCGATCATGGCTGCGAATACATGACGGGCGGAGTAGTCGTTGTTCTTGGAAAAACGGGGCGAAATTTTGCCGCGGGAATGAGCGGAGGAGTCGCCTTTATCTATAATGAAGATCTTGATTTTGAACGGCGCTGTAATTTAAGCCTCGTCGAACTTGAAACGATGTCCCAAGCAGAAGACCAGATCCTCCTGAAAACCTTGATTGAAAAACATGCCCGGCTGACGCGGAGCGCAAAAGCGTTAGGAATATTGAAAGCGTGGGAGAATCATTTACCAAAGTTTGTAAAAGTCATTTCAGTGGAATACCGAAAGATCCTGAAACAGGGCCACGCCTCAGCTTTATCCCCCCGGAAGGAAGCGCCTGTCAATGGGTGATCCGAAAGGTTTTTTAAAAATAAAACGCGAAGGACCGAAACGGCGTCCGGTTCCGGATCGCGTGCAGAATTTCCATGAATTCTACGAAGACCTTTCCGATGAAAACCTGAAATTGCAGGCCGCCCGCTGTATGGATTGCGGGGTTCCTTTCTGCCAGGGTGAAACCGGATGTCCTGTTCAAAATCTGATCCCGGACTGGAACGACCTGATTTATCAGGAACGATGGAAAGATGCCTGGCACCGCCTCCATCTCACCAACAATTTCCCTGAATTCACGGGCAGGCTCTGTCCCGCTCCCTGTGAATCGGCCTGCGTGCTCGGACTAATTGACCAGCCGGTTGCGATTCGAAATATCGAACAGGCGATTGTCGACCATGGTTCCAAAGAAGGTTGGATGGTCCCCGTATTTCCTAAAACCAGAAACAATCAAAAAGTCGCCGTCATTGGATCTGGTCCTGCCGGTCTGGCCGCAGCCCAGCAATTGTGCCGTGGGGGTTATCAGGTCACGGTTTATGAAAAAGCCGACCGTCCCGGGGGGCTTTTACGGTATGGGATTCCCGATTTCAAGATGGAAAAAAACGTTTTAAGCCGCCGAATTGATCAGATGAAGGCCGAAGGGGTTCAATTTGTACCTAACACCGAAGTGGGTAAAGACCTTTCCGTGTCCGAGTTAAGAAAAAATAACCATGCCGTTTGCCTTACCATCGGAGCGATGAAACCGAGAGATCTCCCTGCGCCGGGCAGAAATTTAAAAGGGATCTGCTTTGCGATGGATTATTTAACCCAGGCAAACAGGGTCACGGCAGGCGACAGGATTGACTCCAGCACTCTTATTACGGCAAAAGGGAAACGGGTCGTCATTATCGGCGGGGGGGATACAGGCTCGGACTGCCTGGGGACCGCCCACCGGCAGGGGGCAAAGTCGCTCCACCAATTTGAGATTCTTCCCCTCCCTCCGGAAAGCAGGCCCCCTTCAACTCCCTGGCCATACTGGCCAATGGTTTTGCGAACGTCGCATGCACATGAAGAGGGATGCGACCGGAAATGGAGCATCATGACCAAATCCTTCGTTGGCGTGAATGGGGTTGTTCAAAATATTCAAACCGTCAAAGTGGAGTTAAAAGGAGCCGCGAATGGTCAATCTCAGTTTATGGAAATTCCGGGAAGCGAAGAAGCGATAGAAGCCGATCTGGTTCTCCTGGCCATGGGATTTTCCCATCCGCTCCATGAGGGTCTTCTCAAAGAACTGAACATCAAGTTGAATTCGAAAGGAACGATTGAGGTCGATGAAAACTTCATGTCGAGTGAAACCGGTATTTTTGCCGCCGGCGACGCCGTCCGGGGAGCTTCTTTGATCGTCTGGGCGATAGCCGAAGGGCGAAAAGCCGCGGAAGGGATTGATCGTTTTCTAAAATCAACGTCACGCATTTCATAAGGAAACGGAACCGCTATGAGCCTGTATTCAGAAAAAACCAAAGAAAAAATAGAACAAATCTTGAAAGAAAGGTTTTCCCCGGTTCATGTCGAAATTGAAGATGAGTCCTGGAAACATGAAGGTCATGCCGGAGCCGCCGCCGGCGGAGGACATTTTAATCTGATGGTGGTATCAGATCAGTTTGAAGGGGTCAATTTAATCAATCGAAACCGGATGGTGTTTAATGCGCTGGCGGAGTTAATGAAGAGCGACATCCATGCCATGGGAGTAAAAGCCAAAACCAAAAAAGAATGGGATGAAGCTTCATGAGACATATAACAAGATGGCAAAGTAGTGGCTCGTACTCCCCGCCAGAACAAAAAGATGCCAGATCCCGTGGCTGTGGGCAAGCCTTTCTTCCAATGCAAAGAATATAACCCCTACCGTATAAAACAATCCCCCTGCCACCAGCCATAATAGAGCGACTGTGGGAAGGGCATGAGCCAAAGGCTTGATGACAATCAACGCCGTCCACCCCATCAATATATAGATAATAACCGAAATAATTCTCGGTTCTTTCCCCCACAAAATCTCCTGGATCATCCCAAAAACAGCAAGTGCCCAGATGGTTCCGAATAAGGACCATCCGACGGGCCCTCTGAGGGTGACAAGAGCAATCGGGGTATAGGTGCCTGCAATCAGCAGATAAATCGCCAGGTGCTCGAGCTTTTGAAAAATGGGTTTTACTTTTCCCCGGACACTATGATAAACGGTAGAAGAAGTGTAGAGGATCAATAAAATAGTACCATAAATGGTAAAACTGACAATTTTCATGGGGTCATTCCCGCGGGACGCCGCGACAATCAGAACAACCATGCCGATCAGGGCAAAAACCGCACCCAACAAATGAGTGACACTGTTAAACCGTTCTCCCCTATACATACTGTTTATCCTGAATAGGCCTCCTAAACATTTATTTTCATTATCATATGCTAGTATACCATTTTCCCAAAGTATTGATTTACTATGTTCCCCCAAAATATTGTATGATAACACTCCTATGGGCGAAAATAACAATCCATTTCAATCGGACCAGAAAGACAGAGAAACAGCAACCCTCGGAGGGGGCTGTTTCTGGTGCCTCGATCCGATTTTTGCCAGCCTTAAAGGAGTAGAACAGGTGATATCTGGCTACACCGGAGGAAAGATTCCCAATCCAACCTATCAGCAGGTCTGTCATGGAACCACCGGCCATGCCGAGGTGGTTCAGTTGACCTTTAACCCGAAAATAATCTCCTTTAAAGAAATCCTCGAAATTTTCTTTGTCATCCACAATCCTACCACGCTAAACCGCCAGGGCGCAGATGCCGGGACCCAATATCGTTCGGCCATTTTTTATCATACCGAAGAACAAAAAACAATGGCCGAAGCGGTTCTCGAAGAGATCCATTCAGCCCGTATCTGGACGGCACCGCTCGTTACAGAAATCTCACCGCTAGCCACTTTTTATCGTGCGGAAGATTACCACCAGGAATATTTCAAGAATAATCCGTCCCAGCCCTACTGTTTAGCGGTCATTTCGCCAAAAGTAGCTAAATTCCGCAATCGATATCTCTCAAAGCTAAAATCATAACTAATTGAAATGAGGAAATATTATTTTATTTCGATCTTTGAACCGCTCGATCCAAAGGTCGGAGTGTTGACAAATCGACTCCTTATTGTAAACTATCAAATATGAGAAATGAATCAGGAAAAATCACAACCGGTTTTTTGCTTTTCGTGATCCTTTTTGCCGCAGCTCTCGATGCCTCTTTTCAATTGGTTCCGATTTATATCCATTATCTTGATTTTAAAAATGTCGTCGACAGCCGGGCAACGGAGTTTTCCCAACCGGGCGCATTAGATTCCGAAGAAAAAATCAGGGAAACTTTAATGAGAAAAGCCGTTGATCTCAATATTCCGCTCGACAGAGAACACCTGTTGATTGATTTTGAAAATAATTCGACCCATATTAAAGCTTCGTGGTCTATTGAAGCAACATTTTTAGCGGGCTATTATAAAAGAACAATTCCATTCATTGCTGAAATCATAAAACCCAATGCAAGATGATAAAAACGCCGTTTCTTTCACTATCTATGAATTGCTTCCTATGGATTACTTCGCAATTTCGAACTGCCCGACCTGTGAATCGGTCGAATCAATGACCGGAAAGTCCCTCAGAGAATTAAAGTAACGGTCGACGGTCTCTAAAAAAACCTCTTGGGTTTCCACCTGATTAATCTCGCTTCTGAAAACACTCCCCTCCCGGAGACCTCTGGTATACCAGCTCGCATGTTTTCTCATTAAAATTGTCCCCTGAAATTCGCCATAGAACTGAATCATCAAGCCGAAATGCTTTAAGAGAATCTTTTTTCTTTCCATCACCGATGGGAGCGGAATCCTAACCCCATTTTTTAAATATTCCCCGATTTGAGCAAATATCCACGGATTACCGAAAGATCCCCTTCCGATCATGATGCCATCACACCCTGTTTGCCTGAGGATTGACTCTGCATCTTCAGGCGTATGAATATCGCCATTCCCGATGACTGGAATATTTACCGCCTGTTTGACTTTTTTGATCCATTCCCAATTGGCTTTACCGGCAAATCCCTGTGCAACGGTACGGCCATGGAGCGTGATTGCCGAAATACCGGAGTCTTCCGCCATTTTCGCCAGCTCTTCGGCATAAATATTCCGGTCATCCATTCCGGTTCTCATTTTCATGGTGACAGGAATGTTTACCGCTTTTACCATCGATTCCATAATTTCTTTTGCCCTGCAGGGATCTTTCATGACCCCCGCGCCAGACCCCGCCCGTGTGACTTTCGGTACCGGACAGCCGAAATTGATATCGACAAAATCAGCCCCGACTTCTTCTGCAAACCTGGCCGCTTTAGCCATCGGTTCAGGGTGATGCCCGAATATTTGAATCGAAAGGGGCTTTTCGTCCGGAAGGGAAGAGAGATATCTTTTTGACTTTTCGTTGTTTCTCACCAGTCCTTCGCTGCTGATAAGTTCGGTAACTACCAGACCGCACCCAAACCCTTTGACAATCGTTCTAAAAGGGAGGTCGCTGACCCCGGCGACGGGAGCCAGGATCAGATTATTTTCTATTGTCCGGCCGCCGATTTTAAGTGGGTGGATCAGGCTATTCATGCAAGTGCCTCTTCAAGCATTAACGACCCCGCCGGATTCAGATCGAGCGACGCAAAATCTTCTTTTTCAAAATGACCCACCGCCGCCATGGCAATCATTGCGGCATTGTCGGTACAGAATCCGGGAGAAGGAATAAGAACCTCTATGCCTTTCCGCGTCCCTTCTTCACTCATTCTGGCTCTTAATCTTGAGTTCGCAGCCACTCCGCCGACAATCACGGCGGTTTGTACTTTAAACGTCTCCGCCGCGCGCAGAGTCTTTGCCACCAGGACGTCTACAATCGCCTCCTGAAACGCCGAGGCAATCCGGGGCAACTCTGATTTCACTTCATCCTCCGTTTTCTTTTCAAGAAAAGTGCGGAGAGAGGTTTTTAATCCGCTAAAACTAAAGTCATACGAGGTTTTTGATAAAAATGCCCGTGGAAAATGATATTGATCGGGAGCTTCTCCTTTTGCCAGACAGTCAATCACCGGTCCGCCGGGGTATCCCAGATTCAACATTTTTCCGGCTTTATCCAGAGCTTCTCCCGCCGCGTCATCAATGGAACGCCCCAGGGAGTAATAGACTCCTGCTTTTTCGACATGGTAAAGGTTGGTATGTCCTCCTGAAACGACAAGGGCAATAAAGGGACATGCCAGTCCGGGGTTTTCGAGAAAAATAGAGTGAATATGCCCTTCAAGATGATGGATGCCGATTAAAGGCCTGTTTAAGGCATAGGCAAGGGCTTTTCCAAACGATACCCCCACCACTAACGCGCCTACCAGCCCGGGAGCGTAGGTCACCGCAACGGCGTCTAATTCAGAGATTTTTATCCCTGACTGATGAATGGCCTGCATGACCATCGGCTGGACCATTTCCATATGTTTTCTGCTCGCGAGCTCAGGAACAATTCCCCCAAAAGGAGCATGCGTCGCCGCCTGGGTAGAAAGGAGATTGGCCAGAATTTCCCGGCCGTCCTTTAAAATCGAGATACCGGTCTCGTCGCATGAAGTTTCAATCGCTAAAATATGCATCTTCGTCTTTTCATTTAACCAGAGTTGAAATCGGAACCAGTTCGATTTCTTCTTCGGGAAGATGGGGAATAAACTCTTCCAGGGCCTTCATCGTATTGGATCTCGGATGGCCTATGGCTATCGCCGACCCCCTCTGATGAGCGAGGTGAACCAACCGGAGGAGTTCCTTCCGGATATCTTCCGGACGATCGCTATCATCGAGAAAAACCTGGCGTTCGGCCGATTTAATCCCGATGTCATGAGCCACGATATAGGCGATCGATTCTGCGGTGGTCCTGCTGTCAACAAAAAAAAGTTCCTTTGCCCTGACCTCTTTTAAGACTAAGACCATCTCTTCTCTGTCGGCGGTAATTCTGGAGCCCATATGGTTGTTCACGCCCTGAACGTAGGGAAGCGCACCAAGATCTAAACGGACCTGCCGCACGATCTCCTCTTTTGTCATTAAATGATCAATCGCTCCTTTCCCCGGACGATGATGGTTTTCAGGTTCCATCGGGAGGTGCAATAAAACATCCTGGTGATAAAAATGCGCTTTTTTCGCTATTTTAACGGAATAGGGCTGAAAAGGCAAAATGGCAAAAGATAAATGGGAATCGATTCGTCTTAACCTTTCAAATTCTTTGAAATTTGTCCCAAGATCGTCAATTAATACGGCTATCCGGTCTCTCGGACGGATCTCCGGTTTAAGAAGAGGCGATGATTCCCGCTTAACCGGATCCTCCCTTTGGAGGAGCTCCAGCCGGTCAATTTTTTTCAGGAATTGATCGGCCGCTAGGAAGGTCAGGCCAATGGCGATACCGGTCAAAATCCATATTCTTTTGCTTTTTTTCCTTGCCAATGTTTAGCAAACCGTGGGATAAAAAAAAACACACGCCCATTAAAACTGAACGTGTGTTTTCATTTTTTTTAAAGGCTGTTCAAAAAACACTTATTCAACAGCCGGTCATACTTCGGCCATGACTTCGTCTTCAATAAATACCGGCTTCTTCCCCTTCAGCAGAACCTTTATTTTCTTTGTATCCTTGAATCTCCCCTTGAGGATCTCTTCGGAAAGAGGGTCTTCGATATTTCTCTGAATGCAACGTCTCATCGGACGGGCACCGTAATTCGGCTCAAACCCTTCTGTCACAAGCCATTGCTTGACTTCAGGAGTAACTTCGAGCTGCATCCCTTTAACGGCGATTCGCTTATTCACATCTTCAATCAGAAGATCGATAATCTTGATGAGATGGATCTTTTCAAGCTGATGGAAAACGACCATTTCATCGACGCGGTTCAGGAACTCTGGATTAAAGGTCCTTTTCAACTCGGCCATAATCCCTTCTTTAACTTTCTTTTGCTGATCATCCCCGGAGGACTTCTGAAAACCGAGGGAAGGATTCTTTTCAATCATTCGGGCGCCTAAATTAGACGTCATGATCAGAACAGTATTTTTAAAATCGACTTTCCGGCCAAGACTGTCTGTCAGAACGCCGTCATCAAGAACCTGCAATAAAATATTAAACAGATCCGGATGGGCCTTTTCAATTTCATCAAAAAGAACGACAGAATAAGGGCGTCGACGGACTCTTTCCGTAAGCTGGCCACCTTCTTCATAGCCTACGTATCCGGGAGGGGCTCCCATCAGCCTTGAACTGCTGAATTTTTCTGAATACTCAGACATATCGATACGGATTAAGGCATCCTCATCATCAAACATAAATTTTGCCAGCGCCCTCGCCAATTCAGTTTTTCCAACGCCGGTTGGCCCCAAAAAGATAAATGAACCAATCGGCCGTCGTTCACCCTTTAGCCCGGCGCGCGATCTTCGAATGGCTTTGCACACCGCAACGATCGCTTCTTCCTGGCCGATGATCCGTTTATGGAGCTCGGACTCCATTTGAATCAGCTTTCGGGTCTCTTCTTCTTCAAGACGGAAGAGAGGAATCCCTGTCATCTTAGAAACCACATAAGCAACTTCTTCTCTGGTGATATTTGGCTTATTTTTTTCCTGGGTTTTTTTCCATTCCTTTTTGCTATCTTCGAGAAGTCTTTTCAGCCGTTCTTCCTCTTCTCTCAATCTGACAGCCTCTTCAAAATTCTGAAGTTTGATGGCCAGGTCTTTATCTTTGCCCACCCGTTTCACTTCATGATCGATGTTGCGAATCTCCTGAGGCTGAGAATAGTTAATCAGTTTTGCCCTTGATCCGGCCTCATCGATCACATCTATCGCCTTATCCGGCAAAAAGCGGTCTGTAATATAGCGATCTGACAACCGAACGGCTTCTATAACGGCATCATCGGTGATCTTGACGTTATGATGCTCTTCATAACGGTCTTTCAATCCTTGAATGATCTGAATGGTCTGATCGCTGGAAGGAGGCTGGACGAAGATCGGTTGAAAACGTCTTTTAAGCGCCGCATCTTTCTCAATATGTTTTCTATATTCATCAAGCGTTGTCGCCCCGATACACTGCACCTCACCTCTTGCAAGGGCTGGCTTTAACATATTCGAGGCATCGATGGAGCCTTCGGCCGCGCCCGCGCCAACAAGCGTATGGAGTTCGTCGATGAAAATAATGACATTGCCGGCATTCATGATCTCTTTCATGACCACTTTTAAGCGCTCTTCAAACTGGCCGCGGTATTTTGTTCCGGCCACAAGTGAACCTAAATCAAGGGCAATGACTCTTTGATTCAATAAATTATCGGGCACTTCCCCCGCCACAATCCGCTGGGCGAGCCCTTCGACGATGGCGTTTTTGCCCACGCCGGACTCCCCGATCAACACAGGATTATTTTTCGTCCGCCGGCTTAAAATCTGAAG
>JBGPKT010000037.1:0-19601 GCA_041486115.1 Nitrospiria bacterium
AGATGGTATTTCTCATTACCCCTTGCGGCAAGCGCAGAATCCCCTTTTCCGGGGGACGATTTCAAACTGGCGTAATAGGCCGAAAGATCCTCCATATCAGCCTGATTCAAGGATGCCGTCAGGGCGTTCATACCGGCGTTTTTTCGGACCCCATTCTTAAAATCTTTTAACTGCTGAAGAAGATAGGATGCCGGTTGTCCAGCAAGATGAGGGATTGCCGGATTTTCACTTCTTCCTGCAAGCCCGTGGCATTTTGCACAAGTCTCCGATTTCACCTTTCCGGAATCAATATTCCCTGCGTGACTCAGCCCGCCGTCGACGAATAATCCTGCAAAAAAGATCATAATGAAAAATAGTAAACGATTCATACCCTCTCCTCTTTTTTACCTGCATGGCGGAATTCCGGGAAAACCCTGCCCTAAACAGGTAGGATCTCCCCGAAATGAACAGCGTCGTTCTTTTCAGTCCACTGGGTCAAACGACATTAAAACGCCGCGAAAAGCATGAACGTGGTGAGCTGATCTCCTCCAGCGGGTTTGGGACTGTAGGCGTCGCCGCTATAGAGGGTATGGTTCAACTGAAACTGCACATTTTGAGTCATAAGATAGCTGGCGCCCAGGACGGCGGCATTGTCATTGCTGTTCGTGGCGGCTCCATTATTTCCGCTGCGGTAACCCAGGGCCACGCTGGCCTTATCAGGAAGAACGCCCAGTTCGGCGAGGAGGGACCAGGCCGTCTTGCTATTTGAACTAGTGTTGCCAAAGCCATTCGTTTCGAGGCTGCCGGGATCGTTGGCCGCGGCATTTCCGTAGGCGGCATAAAGCCCCAAAGGCATCGGCCCTGCCTGGCCCTGCGCTTGAGCATCCACGGCCCAGGCCTTGGTGTTGACAACCTGGGCAGGAATTGCTGCCGAATCCCCGAATTCGGTCTTTCCGCCCCAGTACTGGCCGCCGACTCCGATTCCCCAACCGCCGAGTTGCGGGGTGGCCGCGACACGAAGGTATTGGGACAGATTAAGGCTGGTATCCATACTGCCCCCCGCCGGAACCTCCGGAGCCCAGAGCGTCGCGTTTAGAAAGCCCATGCTGTTCGCGGCGACGAAGGCAATGCCCTTGGCTGCCGTTGCGGTTCCGATATATTGCTGGGCCGAAGTCCCTTTCCGGTCCTCCAGCACCCGCTGCATTCGCGTCGCGCCGGTATTCAGAAGCTCAAAACCATAAGAGGCCCCGCCTTCGTCCGTTGTAAAAGGAATCGCGCTGAGCGCAACGCCGCCGAAGTTGTAGACAATCGGCGCTTTAAAAGAGGCAAAGGCCGATTTGGTATTGTCGGCGAGCTGAACCTCCAGAAGGAATCCGATATGTTCTCCCGCGCGGCCGCCGATCAGGAGCGCTCCTTCATCCGGTATCTGAAATTCTCCCTTGTCGGTCCCGGCCTTTGTCGTGCCGTTGGTCTTCTGAAACCGGAGCTTGGTAATTAGGGAGGCGTTCAGAGTATCGGGAATAGAAAGATTCTCCCCCTCGATTTTCCCCTCAGCACCGATCATCGTGTAACCGTTCATCTTGAAAGTCGCGCCAAAAGCGTTCAATGCGGGAAAATGCTGGAAATGGCAGGCGGTACAGGCCATTCCTGTCTGGCGGGCGAAGGCAGGTACGGCCATCGCATCAGGCACATAAGAAAATACTAACATGAAAAATCCAATCAAGACTGACAGAAAAAGGGTTCTAACCTTTTGCATGGCTACCTCCGGGTGGGTGTTCCATCCCTGTGACAAGATGGGGAATCAATGGGATTTTCAATTGCCTCAGATCTTAACACAGCTGAGACATCTTTTTTCTTTTAAAAATAATAAGTTAAGTTATAGTATCCTTTATGTTAATCAAAAATCAACTCATTTTAATTTAAAAATAAGTAAAATTCAAGGTATTAAGGTATAAAAGATAAAAGGTATTAATTGATGAAGCTCCTTATCTTCTTGTAACGCTCAGCCTGACCTGTTTTTAAAATAGGCTGTCTTAGCGAGCTTGACCGTTTCCCTTCTATAAGCTAGCTTTAACATGTGAGAGTACAAATTACCTCATTTTTTCCCGGCATCCAAAAGAGGAGAGAGAGCAATATATCATGTTTAGGAATCATAGATGAAGCCGAGCGCCATGTTTCTGCGGATCTTGGCCATCATCGCGATAAACGAAGCACTGGTGATGACTTTCTTCTGGGTCTTTGATATCCATGGTCCCTGGGAGATTGTGATTGATTCGAGTTTGTTGGTCGTCCTCTGCACGCCATTGCTCAATCTATGGGTAATCAAACCTATAAGGAGGGCGGACCGGCACACCTTTATGACGGTCATTGACGCCGCCGCCGATATGATCGTCATTACCGATCGCGATGGGCGGATCGAATATGTCAATCCCTCTTTTACAGGCACTACCGGTTATGCATGGGATGAAGTCATCGGTAAAAAGACCTCAATGGTCAAATCCGGCACTCATAATGAGGCCTTTTACCGCTCTCTCTGGCAGACGATCTTGGAAGGAAAAGTATGGTTCGGTGAGATGGTCAACCGCCGGAAGGACGGCACGCTCTACCCCGAAGAGCAGAGCATCACGCCGATAAGAGGCGCGGGTGGGAAGATTGAACGCTTCGTGTCGATTAAACACGATATCAGCGACCGCAAGCATGCAGAAGAAGTCGTTCAACAGATCACTTTTTACGATGCGCTGACCAACCTTCCGAACCGCAATAATCTTTATAAACAACTGGTAGACGCCATCGGGACCGCCAGCGGCACAGGCACGCCGATGGCGCTCCTCCTCATCGACCTGAACCATTTTAAAGAGATTAACGATACGTTGGGCCATGACAAGGGCGATCAGGTCTTACAGCTGGTTGGCTGGAAATTGCGAGAAGTGATGTTTAAACGCCACATCGTGGCGCGACTTGGCGGCGATGAATATGCCATTCTGTTGCTGAATATGGCGAAGGCAAAGGATCTCGATGTGGAGGTCCAAAAACTCTTGAAAGCGCTGGATATGCCATTTCTAATCGACGGCCTTCCGATCATGGTTGAAGCCAGCATTGGGGCCGCCATTTATCCCGATCACGGCAAAGAGGCCGGGATCCTGTTTAACCGGGCAGACATAGCGCTGAATATCTCCAAGAATTTCGGAATTCCATATACCCTGTACCATCCGGCTCAAGACAATCACAGCCCACAACGTCTTGCGATGATGGGCGAATTGTACCATGCCCTTGAGCATGGCGACCTTCTTCTTTTTTATCAACCCGCGATCAGCTTGAAAACCCGACGCATCATCGGGGTAGAGGCCCTGGTACGCTGGAAACATCCCACCCGAGGCATGATTCCGCCCGACCAGTTTATTCTTTCGGCGGAAAAGACGGGTTTAATCCACCCCTTGACGCGTTGGGTTATGGCTACCGCGATTCGCCAGTGTAAAGCCTGGCGTGACGCCGGAATTATGCTGACGATTTCCGTCAATCTGTCGGCGCGTAACCTGCTGGATCCGAAACTTCCTGACCAGGTGGCCGAGCTGTTTCAAGCGGTCCAGGCGGCGCCCGAGTGGGTGACGTTTGAGATTACGGAGAGCGTAATCATGGCCAATACGGCGCAAGTTCTGGAAGTTCTAACGAGGCTTCATGAAATCGGCGTCCGGTTTTCGATTGATGACTTCGGGACCGGCTATTCCTCATTATCCTATCTCAAAAGACTGCCGGTGGAGACGATTAAAATCGACAAATCTTTTGTACTCAATATGACCAAGAATCAAGGCGATGCCGTGATCGTACGCTCGACCATTGATCTGGCCCACAATATGAACTTCAAGGTGGTAGCGGAGGGTGTGGAAGACAAGGAGACCTGGGACCGGCTGGTCGCTCTGGGTTGTGATACGGCGCAGGGTTATTACATGGGCCGCCCGATGCCCGCCGACGACCTTAGCCGGTGGCTGCACGAGTCGTCGTGGGGCTTGGAAAAGGATTCTACGTATTGCCCAACCAAATAAAATGGGTCGAATCTTTTGACGGGCGTGCCTTATATAGATAAACCCGATTGTTCCGGAAGAGAATGAGTTTCCTGTATTGGAAGGGATATCTCAAAGAGAACTCCTTTGCCGAGTTCACTCTGGCAGTTAATTGTCCCTCTAAGGACCTGTGTGACGAGATTGTAAACAATATTGAGCCCTATGCCGCTTCCCCCTTTTCCACGTTTGGTCGTAAAAAATGGATCAAAAATCTTGTCAAGGTGTTTTGGATCAATCCCTTTTCCGTTGTCGCTGTACCATAAAATGACATTTTCTTTATTGATTCGGATTGTAATAATTATTTCTCCCTGGTCAATCGCGTCAAATCCGTGATGGAGTGAATTCATCAACAGGTTGGTAAAAATCTGGGAAAACACCCCCGGATAACTGAAGATCTCCATGTCTTCAGAACAATCCAAACGTATTATGTGTGACGTCTTCTTGAAGAGCGGTGTGAGATTGTGGAGAACTTCATTCAGGTATTCTACCAGCTTGAAGGAACGGCGCTCCCCGCTTGACTGGTCGACAGCCACCTGTTTGAAACTCTGGATCTGTTCGACGGCACGTTTCAGATTAGCCTGAATCAACTTCGAAGACTCTTTGGCCGTGGAAAGGAACTTTTCCATATCCTGGCGGGCTATCGTGCCCGACTGATATTGGCGTGTAAAGTCCAACACCTTTATCTCAAGGTGGGAAGAAGCCGTCATTCCAACTCCCACGGGTGTATTGATTTCATGGGCTACTGACGCCATTAATCGGCCCAACGCAGCCAATTTCTCGGACTGTATTAATTGATCTTGGGTCATTTGAAGTTCTTTTGTGGAGTGCTCGAGCGCCTGGTTCGAGCGTGATAGTTCTTTTTGCCGCACTTTAAGTTCCTCGTTAATATGAATAGCCTCTTCGTAGACCGAAATCAGCAAGTCCACAATCTGCTGGCGCTCACAGGTAATGACGTGTTTTTGACCACCCAGGTAAATCTCCACCCCCATATGCATTTTTTGGCTTTGGCGCAGTTCCCGGTTTACCAGTATATAGTGAATGCGTGAAAGAAGATATTTTTCGTCATACGGTTTTCGGATGAAATTATCGGCGCCGCTCTGCAATCCCCTGACGATATCCTGCGCATTGGAGAGCGTGGTCACGAGAATAACCGGGATGTCTTTTAGTTTTTCATCGGTCTTGACTTTCTCACAGAGCGCATAGCCGTCCATCTCCGGCATCAGAATATCACTGATGAGAATGGCCGGCTTTTCCTTTTGCATTGCGGCAAGCGCCTCCCTGCCGTTGGACGCAACAACAACGCTGTAGCCGTGCTCTTCGAGCAAATGTCTTAGTTCATCTGCCTGCGTCGGGCTATCTTCGACAATTAAAATGTTGACCCCGCTGTTGTCTTCGGGTTTTAAAGGTTTCATCTTTCTATCCTTTCTTCGTGGAATCGCCAGGTCAGCGATCGCGCGCAGCCGCCGTTCTGGAGTTGGAAGGATCAACGTCAACTTGCCAGGTCTAAAAACGGTGATAGACCAAGTATTATTAAATAAAGTTTTAAAAAAAAGATTATCATAACGTAATTCCTATATTAATACTAAATTAACACAAATGAGTGTATCATGAATACGAAGTAATGTAGAATGCTTCATCTACTGTATACTGTTAAAGCTTGATTGGACTGTCGATTGATGATTTTGGCACGGGCCACTCGTCATTGGGCTATCTGACGAAACTGCCGATCGACACCATTAAAATTGATAAGTCTTTTGTCATCGGCATGCTGACCATCGAGAAGGATCGGGTGGTCGTCCGTTCGACCATTGATCTTGGCCACAATCTGGGAATGAAGGCCACCGCGGAGGGAGCGGAGAATAAAGAGGTCTGGGATCAACTGACCGCCCTCGGTTGTGACAGCGCCCAGGGTAATTACATGAGCCGGCCGGTTCCGGCGGAAGAGTTGATGCGCTGGGTGAATGAATCTCCCTGGGGTTTAAGAAAAAAGCTCATAGATCCGGCGCGGGGATGAAAAGTCTCTCCGTAGTGTCTCCACATGCTACTCCTGATTCAAATTTTTCCGTAGCATCAATTCAAATTGATTCAAAGGGACCGGCGGGCTAAACAGGAATCCCTGCAACAATTTGCAGTTGATCTGTTTTAGAAAAGTCATTTGTTCCTCGGTCTCCACCCCTTCAGCAACCATCGTCATGCCTAACGAATGTCCGAGGGTCACAATGGCGGACACAATCGCCTTATCTTCCGCATTTTGACACACCCCTTTGATAAAGGTTCGATCGATCTTGAAAATGTCAAAGGGCAGACTTCGGAGAAATTGCATCGACGAATAACCTATTCCAAAAGAATCAAGTGATAGTTCAATTCCGATACGCTTCAGCTTATTTAAAGTCGTGCGCGCCGTGGCGATATTCTGAAAAAGGCAGTTCTCCGTCACTTCAATTCCTAGCCATTTCGGATCCAGACCGGTTTCCGAGAGGATTGTTTCCACGCACTGCACAATATCCTTTTGCAAAAACTGGCGCATCGAAAAATTAACAGAGACGTTTTTGGGAGCTAACCCGGAATCTTGCAATCCTTTAAAGTGTTGGCATGCCTTGCGAATGACCCATTCTCCAACGGACAGGATCAAACCTGTTTCTTCCAGCAATTGGATAAATTGAATGGGATAGTACATTTGGTGCTCTCCCGATGGCTGCCATCTTAACAACGCCTCTGCCCCCACAATGACACTGGATTCGATTAATATTTTGGGCTGGTAATGGAGGACAAACTCCTCACGTTCAAGCGCAAGACGTAGTTTCGTTTCCAGGCCGAGCCATTCCAGGCCCTTCGCATCATGGGTGAAAGCATAAAATTGGTAAGTGTTCTTTCCATGGATCTTGGCCTGATACATGCCAAAATCTGCCTTTCTCATTAGCGCTTGGGTGTCCTCTCCGTCAATCGGAAATTGGCTAATTCCAACACTGAACGTGATAGACAACTCATGGCCTGAGACAACATAAGGCGCCCTCGTCGAATCGATAATCTTTTCTGCGACCCTTCTGATATCGTTTTGATCGGAGACATCGTTTAAAACGACCGCAAATTCATCGCCCCCGATGCGGGCAACCGTATCACCATCCCGCGTACTCTCGAGAAGTCGCTTGGCCACAAGGGTCAGCAATTCATCTCCGATGCCATGCCCAAATGAATCATTGATCACCTTAAATTGGTCCAGACCGAAAAAAAGGATTCCGACAAGGCGTTGTCGCCATCGGTTTCGGACAATGGCCTGTTCAATCCGGTCTAACAATAATAGCCGGTTAGGAAGGCCGGTCAGCGAATCATGGTGAGCCATATGGTCGAGGCGTTCCTGAAATTTAATCTGGTCGGTGATATCCTTTCCGGTTGATATGAAATGCGTAATCGTCTCGTTTCTATCGCACTGGGGCGTAATCGTTATCGACTCGTAATACTCGGTTCCGTTCTTGCGGCGGTTGACGATCACATCCCGGAATACTTCTCCTTTAAGAATCTGCTGCCACAATTTCTGGTAAAATGATTTAGGATGGTTCCCCGATTTCAATATCCGGGCGTTTTTTCCGAGAGCCTCCTCACGGCTGAATCCGGTCTGCTTTAAGAAAGCTTGATTGACATACTTGATGTTTCCCTGCCAGTCCGTCATGATCACAGAGTCCGCAGTCTGTTCCAGGGTTGTTGAAAGTTTTCGAAACCTTTCATACACATAAAAATGTTCCGTAATATCCTGGAGGATTCCCGTTACCCTCGTTTTCTTGCCGGAGGCGTCACTCCTGAATTCACCCTGCTGCTGTATTCGCAAGGTCGTCCCATCCAGCCGGGTTATAAAATACTCTGTATGATAGGGTTCTTTCCGTTTCATCGCGTCAGAAAATATTTTTCTGACATGGTCATAATCTTGAGGAACAATCGTGTCAAATAGACTCACAAAGGAGGGTTTGATCATTTCAGGAGAGAGGCCGAGAATGGCAAAAATCTGGTTTGACCAGGAAATCTCGCCCGAATCGACATCTCCCTCAAAATAACCGATCTGGGTGATTGGTTGAGCTTCAGCCAGAAGAAATTCTTTCCGTTTTAAAGTTTTAATAAGTGTTTTGCGGTTTTGAACATCCTTTTGAAGTTCTTCATTTGCAATCGCCAAGCTTCCGGTACGCTCTTTAACTAAATTTTCAAGCGTTTTATTGTAAATGGTAAGGTCCCGAATCGTCACGAGATCATCATAGCTGCGGAGCGATGAAGTCAAGGAAGTAATAAGTTGTTGCGCAGTGAGATCCGCTTTTCCTATATAGTCGTTGATTTCATAGTTCATAATGACTTCGTTTTCCGGGGCCTGTCCTGGTTGTCCCGTGCGGAGAATGAGCCGAATCATCTTGTTATTCATGGTTTTACGGAGATGAGTCACCAAGTCCAGCCCTGCGTTTTCCGTTTCCATCACGACATCCACAAACATGACCGCGATGTCCGGATGTTCGTTCAATAGCCGCAAGGTATTATCCGTCGAATATTCGTGGAACATTTTGAGAGGCCGTCCTTTAAAACGGTAGTCGTTGAAGACTAATTTCGTCACGGCATGAACAGATTCATCATCGTCCAATATGGCAACCTTCCATGGGGGCTCCTCCTTGATTGGGGAGTCATGGATTGTCGACTCGGAAAATATAATTTGATCGGAAGGGATCGGTGCATTTGGCGTGTCCAAGATAAATTCCCCCTTAACTTCGCTTAAGATTCAGAGCACTGAAAATTCCCAGGCAAAAAGGCTCCGGATCGGTAGATTTGTCCCATTTCATCGTCCCGGTCGTCTGCCAGGCCATTCGCTAAAACATTGCCGCTGTCGGTAAATGAGACCTAAGCGGTCTTTAATCCGTAGGGTGACTCACCTATCCACTGGGTAAATTCTTGTGGGGTAAGCGGAGGGGCCATAAAATACCCCTGCGCGGCATCGCAGTCTAAGGCGGCCAGCTGATCCAATGTCTCTTTGTTCTCCACGCCCTGGGCAACCACTTTGAGGCCTAGTTTGTGGGCAAGGGTGATGATCGAGATGACGAGCTCCGTATTATTTTCGTCCGCCATCATGTCCATGATAAAGGATTTGTCGATCTTGATCATATTGATCGGCATTTTCTTAAGATGGGACAGCCAGGAGTAACCGGTGCCGAAAGCGTCCAGAGCAATCACACTCACATTGCCTAAGCGCTTGAGGACCTCCGCAATGTGCGCCGGGTTTTCCATCATCCTGTTTTCGGTAATCTCCAGTTCCAGCCAGCCAGGCGTTACACCGCAGGCCTGAAGGCGCCTGGAAACCTGATCCGGGAGCTCCGGATCTTGCCAGTTCGTCACCGACAGGTTCACCGCGATACTGATCTCCTTGCCTGCGGAATGCCAGCCCTGGCATTGGCGCAATGCCGTATTGATCACCCATTGAGTCAGTGGCTTGATCAAACCGCTCCGCTCTGCCAGCGGGATGAACTGATCCGGCGGGATGAGGCCGGCGAGCGGGTGTTGCCAGCGCACCAGCGCTTCTGCGCCGATGACGCGTTTGGTCCGGAGGTCAATCTTGGGTTGATAGTGCAGAAGAAACTCTTCACGCTCGATGGCATAGCGCAACTCGCGCATCAACGCCAGGCGGCGAGGCTTCTGCTGGAATTGTTCGGGGGAGTATACAGAATACCCATGGCCGACCGGCTTGGTCACATACATGGCCATATCGGCATGGCGCATGAGAGTGCCGGCATCCTCACCGTGTTGAGGAAACAGGGCAATGCCGATACTCACCTGAACATCGATGTTCTCTCCCTCAATCGTATAGGGTCCCTGCAGCAAAGTCAGGGCTTTCTGAGCGATGGAAATCGCGCCCTCGTAACTGACATCCGGTAACAAGACGGCAAATTCGTCCCCACCCAGACGCGCGACCGAATCGGACTCCCGCAGTAAATCCCAGAGACGGGACCCGACCTGTTTTAATAGCAAGTCGCCATTATGGTGGCCCATCGTGTCGTTTATTTCTTTGAAACGGTCCAGGTCAAGGATTAGCAGGGCCAGCGTTTTGCTTTCACGAATCGCGGCCAGGATGCCCTGTTGCAGTCGGTCGTAGAACAGAGTGCGGTTGGGTAGTTGGGTCAGGGCATCGTGATAGGCGAGAAACCGGATTCTTTCTTCGGACTGCTCGTGATTAATCGACGACGCGAGCAGATTGGCAACTGCCTGGAGGAAATTAATGTCATCTTGGGTAAATCTCCGTCGTCGGGTTGTGTAGGCACCCAGGACGCCAAAAAGCCGGTTCTGGCCCGGGATAAGGACACTCATTCCGCTCACCACCCCGTGGTCATGCAACAGTGTGAGCGCGTTGAACCGTGTCTCGGTCTGGAGGTCTTCGACTATTACGGGTTTCCTGGTGAGAAGGGAATAACCTGTCTCTGTTTCTCCCGTTTCCACTGTCACATTCCCCACAAGTCCTTTCTTCCAACCCACGCCAGCCCGCAATAGCAGACCGTCGCCTTCCGGAAGCAACTCCAAAATATGACAGTACTCTACCTCGAGATTTTGAGCAATAAGGGCTACCACTTCTTTCATCAATTGAGAACGTTCTACCCCCGTTAACGCAAGACGCCCAATTTCAACCACAATGGCCTGTTGGCGCGCAAGGATTTTTAGTGACTTCTCCGCCTGCTTGCGTTCACGGCGATCCTCCGCGTCTCGCAACTCCCGCTCTATGGCTGGGATCAGCCGCTTCAGATCACCTTTGATGATGCAGTCACGGGCGCCGGCCTTAATGGCGGCTACCGCGGTATCCTCGCCCATACTATGACTCACAATAATGAACGGGAGGTCAAGCCCCCGTTCCTTGAGCAGCGTCAGAGCGGTTATCGCGGTGAAACGCGGCATGGTATAATCGGCAAAGACGATATCCCAGGTCTGCCGATCAATTGCAGACGTCATCCCATCCAGGGAGTCCACACGCTCATACGTGGGCTCAAAACTGCCGCGCTTTAATTCGTGCAGCAGCAACGCGGTATCGTCTTCTGAGTCCTCGACGATTAAGACTTGAAGGGTTCTGCCCATCAAGCGCGCCTCCCGCTGATAGTACAGACCCATAAGATCTTAATGTTGGAAACATTCTGTAATGTAAAAGTTAAATAAATATTTCTCATAAGTGGATTTATTTTTAATTATAATTTTCTACAATCGTATGTTATCCTATAATCTCAATCTCAGGTTTGTCAAGTATTTTTGCTGAAGGAGTAGCCTGCCGATGCCTCAAGCAGACAAGCAGATCTGTTCCTATGACAGGATTTTTTAACCTTTTTGTTAACAAATAAGCATTATTTCAGAAATAACTTGTAAACGTAGTATCAGATTTATTAGAATAAAGGGATATTTTCTCCGGACAGTGAAAAAAACGGCCTGTCCATCCTTTCTTTTCCATTTAAAGAAGAGAGACTCCGGCATGACGCAAAAAAGCATAAGAAATAAACCCGCCGTAAAAAATAAGAAAGACAAGTCACTCCTCATTGTCGGAATAGGCGCTTCTGCGGGAGGACTCGAAGCCCTCGAGAAGCTATTCTCCGGCATGTCCCCCAGAAGCAATATCGCCTTCGTGGTTGTTCAGCATCTTTCTCCCGGCTACAAGAGCATCATGGCCGACCTCCTCGGCAAATTCACGGAGATGAAGGTGATAGAGATCACGGATGGGATGAGGGTCGACCCGAATATCATCTATCTCAATCCCCCGGGCAAAGTGGTGGATATCATCAAAAGGACCCTGCATCTGTCAGAGGCCGACGCCTTGCGCGGCACCCGCCTTCCCATCGACCACTTCTTCAAGTCTCTGGCGGATGATCAGCGGGAGCGGGCGGTCTGCATCATCCTCTCAGGCACGGGAACGGATGGCACCCTCGGGCTTAAGGCCATAAAGGACGAGGGGGGAGTCGCGATGGTTCAGGCAGAGGCACAGGCAAAATTTTCCGGTATGCCAGAAAGCGCCATCAGCACGGGAATGATAGATCACGTCCTTCCCGTGGAAGAGATGTCCCGTATCCTCGTCAATTTCGCAGGGCATACCTACTTCCGAAGTCCCGCGAAGCATGACCTAAAAGGTAAAGAATTCAGCTTATCCCTCCTCCAGAAGATATTTCTCATTATCCGGACGAAGACAGGACACGACTTTTCCAATTACAAGCTCCCCACCCTACGCCGCAGGCTTGAAAGGCGTATGGCCATTCATCAGATCAAGGAGATGAGTGATTATCTGAAGTTTCTGAAAGAGATCCCGGAGGAGGCAGATACGCTCTACAAAGACTTTCTCATCGGCGTAACCAAATTTTTCAGGGACCCTGAGGCTTTCGGCTTCCTCCAGAAAAAGGCGGTCACGGAGATCGTGAAGAGCAAACCTCCAAACGGCATCATTCGCGTTTGGGTCCCCGGGTGCGCTACTGGCGAGGAGGCTTATTCGATCGCCATGCTTTTTGTGGAATCGATGGAGGCCGCGGGCAAGCACCTCACCCTCCAGATTTTCGCGACGGATATTGACAAAGAGGCCCTGGAACAGGCGCGCCTGGGCACCTATTCCAAGAGCATTTTTCCGGACGTTTCTCCGGAGCGGCTCAAGCACTTTTTCACCCACGAGGACAAAGACTACAAAATAAAAAAATATATTCGCGACATGGTGGTTTTTGCCGAGCAGAACGTCGCCAGGGATCCCCCGTTCTCAAAGCTCGATCTTGTCAGTTGCAGGAACGTGCTCATCTACATGGACCAGATCCTTCAAAAAAAGATTCTTCCGCTCTTTTACTATACGCTGAACGAGGGGGGGTACCTCTTCCTCGGGTCTTCGGAGAGCCTCGGCAAGGGTAGCGACCTCTTCAGCACGGTCAATAACAAATGGAAGATTTTCAGACGCAAGGATTTGGTGGTAAAAAGGGTGTTTCCTCCATTCGAACTCCCTTTAGTGGAAATAAAACCCAAGCCGCCGGACGGCTCGAAGAAGAGCTACCCGGAGAGCGTACGCGACATCGCGGAGAAGTTGCTCCTCGACGAGTACGGCTCCTCCGGCGTACTCGTCGACGAAAAGTTCGATATCCTCCACTTCTACGGCAGAACCGACCGATACCTCTCTCTCCCTTCGGGCGAGCCAAACTTCAATATCCTGAAGATGGTCAGAGAAGATCTGAGCCAACCCCTGAGCCTGGCGCTTCACAAAGCCGTGGTTCAGAGAAAGACTATTGTCGTGAAAGTTCGTAGCGCCCGGGAAGATGAAGCGTCCCGCGATATTAATCTGGTGGTCAAACCAATCGTGAGTGGAAAAAGCGGGGCCCTGGGTCTGATCATGGTTATCTTTGAGGAAAAGTTTGAAAGAAAGGCATCGGAAAAGAAGGGATCACGCAAGAAAGACAAGGCTCCGGGGGCGAGGGAGGCTTATCCAAAAATAGCTGCCCTTGAACTGGAGTTGCAGTCCACGAGAGAGTATCTCCAGACCACTATAGAGGAACTGGAAACGTCCAACGAGGAGATGAAATCGACGAACGAGGAGATGCAGTCGACCAATGAAGAACTGCAGTCAACGAACGAGGAGATTGAAACGTCGAAGGAGGAACTGCAGTCGACCAACGAGGAACTGGTGACCCTGAACAGTGAGCTCCATGCCAGGGTGGAGGAACTCGCCCAGGTGAACAACGATCAACAAAACTTCCTTTCGAGCACCGAAATCGGAACCATATTTCTTGATACCGCCTTTTGCATCAGGCGATTCACCCCCGCCGCCGCGAAGGTCTTCAACCTCATTCCCTCCGATGTCGGCCGTCCCATCAGCGATATCACTTCACGATTAGAACCGGACCGCCCGATCAGCGGAGAGGCCATGAAGGTCCTCAAGACCCTGATTCCTGAAAATGTCGAGGTCAGGACTAAGGATGGGGAATGGTTCTCGGCAAAAATTCTCCCATACCGGACGACCGAGAACCTTATTGACGGGCTGGTTTTGACCTTTTCGGAGATCACCCCGTTAAAAAAAATAGAACTGGTTCTGGAGGAGGCCAAAAGTTATGCCGAGAACATTGTAGAGACGATTCGGGAACCGCTTCTCGTGCTCGACTCGGAACTCCGTGTGATTTCGGCCAATAGAGCCTTCTACCGTTTCTTTCAAGTCACTTCCGAGGAGACAAAATCGAAGCTGATCTATGAGATCGGTAACCACCAGTGGGATATCCCTAATCTCCGCAAGCTCCTTGAAGAGATCATCCCGAAGAACACCTTCTTTGAAAACTTCGAGGTTGAACATGTCTTCAGGAACATTGGACGACGGAAGATGTTCCTGAACGCCCGCAAGATCGAACAGAATGACGGAAAATCAAATTTGATACTGATTGCCTTTGAGGATAAAACCTGATTGGCAGGCAACCCGAAAATCCATGCAGATGGGGAGGAAAAGCTGATGAAGGAAAAGAAGAAAGCCGGAGAGGCCGGCCACGCCGGGAATACCAGATTACGGAGAGAAGCTGAAAAAAAGGATATTTTCATCGATCCCATTCCAATGAAAACGCCCTCCGGGGAACTCCATCGGCTCATTTATGAGCTGCAAGTCCACCAGATAGAACTTGAGGTGCAGAACGACCAACTCCGCAGAGCTCAGGCCGAGATTGAGGAGAGCCGCCAAAAGTACGCCGACCTTTACGACTTTGCCCCTGTCGGGTACATTACCCTCGATGAAGCGGGGTTCATCGAGGAGATTAATCTCAGCGGTTCTCAAATGCTCGGAACCGACCGCTCTTTTCTCATTGGAAAGCCCTTTATCACCTTCCTGAAACTTCCTGACTTAAATTCCTTTACGAAATACCTCCATCAATCTTTTAAAACGGAAGAGAAGACCACCATTGAGTTGAACCTTACGCTCAGGAGGGGCATTTTATCCGTGCAGATGACGAGCGTTCCCGTCAGGGTTGAGGGACAAAAGGCCCGTTTGAGGATAGTGATCAGCGACATTACCGTGCGGAAGAAAGCAGAGGATCAGGTGGAGGAAAGGACCTCTGAGCTGACAAACGAAATCGAGGCGCACAGGGAGACCGAGAGGAAACTCGCGGAGCGGGAAGAGAACTTCAGGCGGATCATGGAAATTGCCACCGATGGCATCCTGATCATTAAGAAAGATGCCCTCTTTAAAGCCAATGTCCATATGGCTGAAATGCTCGGATACGCCCCGGAGGAACTTCTCAACTCCGCCTTCAGGGATCTCGTCTATTCCGATGAATGGACCAAAGTGGAAGAGCGCTTCAAAAGCGTGCTGGAGGGGAAAGAGACGTCTTACAGTTGTGAGACCCGTTTTGTGTCGAAGCGTGGAGAGGCCGTTCCTGTGAAATTCAGTTTTTTAGCTTCCTCCTGGAAGGGAGAGCGCGCAGGACTGATGGTAGTTCGCGATATCGCCCTGGACAAGAAACTGGAAGAAAATCGGATAGGACTCCAGAGACTGGAGTCCCTCGGCGTGCTTGCCGGGGGAATTGCCCATGATTTTAACAACATTTTAACCGGCATTCTCGGGAGTATTTTCCTGGCGGACTACGACCTTCCCCACGGCAGCAAGGGGAAGGGGTGGTTAGCCAAGGCCAAAAATGGGGTTCTAAGGGCCAAGGAATTGACCCAGCAGCTCCTGACCTTTTCAAAGGGAGGCGCCCCGGTTAAGGAGGTTTTTTCTATAAGGGAGCTTTTAAGGGAGTCCGCGTCTTTTGCCCTCAGCGGCTCCAATATCAAGTGTGAATATTTGATTCCCGATGATCTTTTAAATGTGTTTGCCGACAAGGGGCAGATCAATCAGGTCATACACAATATTATGATCAACGCCATGCAGGCGATGCCCGAGGGGGGTGTGATCAAGGTGAGAGCAGAAAATAAGACGATCGGTCCTGACGACGGATTCTCCGCTCAGGAAGGGGAATTTGTGAAGATATCCATCGAGGACCATGGCCAAGGGATTTCCGAAGATGACCTTCAACGGATATTCGATCCCTATTTCACCAGCAAGCCGAATGGAAGCGGTCTTGGACTCGCCTCGGCCCATTCCATTGTGAAGAGACATGGCGGGCATATCAGCGTGACCTCAAAGATTGCGATCGGATCAACCTTCGAGATCTACCTTCCCGCATCGGACGAAGCGATCGCCCTGAGGGAAGAAGAGGACAAAGAGCTTGTTACCGGAAGCGGCAGGGTCCTGGTGATGGATGACGAGGCGCTGGTCAGAGAGCTTACCGGCGCCATTCTCAGAAGAGCCGGTTATGAGGTCGACTTTGCAAAAGACGGCAACCAGGCGATCGATCTCTACAGGGAGGCCGACGATTCAGGCCGCTCTTTTGACCTTGTCGTGATGGACCTGACCATACCGGGAGGGATGGGGGGGAAGGAAGCCATCAAGAAATTGCGCGCGCTCTACCCGGATGTCAGGGCGATTGTATCCAGCGGCTATTCCAATGATCCGATCATGGCCGAGTGGAAAAAATACGGCTTCAATGGGGTGGTGGTAAAACCCTACTCCAGCCGGGAACTAACGAAGACCGTCAATAATGCATTGCTAAAATGATCGACGATCTTTTTCCGTTAGGTCACAAAAATAGCCCTGGGATTCCATGGGATGAGTTTTTGGCATTCCTTTTTACCGCTTTCTTTTAGCTACTTTTTGGAGTGTTTGACTCATGTCAATCATTCGATACGGTTTCGCGATGTAATCGGAGAACCCGTAGGATTTGAAGTTTGCGATAGCAGGATCATTCGAATAGCCGCTGGAAACAATAACCTTCACTTCTGAATCCATTTTTTTCAGCCGTTTGAGAACTTCTATTCCGCCAATATCTCCGGGTATGGTCAGGTCGGTAATCACTATATCGAAAGGCTTGCCGGACTCTTTGGCCTTTTTGTATTTTTCCAAAGTTTTAGTCCCGGAGAGGGAAGTTTCCACCTCATACCCAAGGTACCGGAGCATTTCCCCTGCGACACTCAAAATGCTTTCCTCATCATCCATAATTAACACTTTCTCCTTTCCCTTGACGAATTCTTCCTTCCCTTCGTTTCGAGGAGCAACGGCATAAAGAGAGGCTGGCAGAAAAACAAAAAAAGTGGTTCCTTTTCCGATTTTAGATTTTACGCTGATAAATCCGTCATGTCTTTTGATGATGGAATGTGAAATCGCAAGCCCCAACCCGCTCCCTTTTTGCTTGGTCGAAAAATAAGGATCAAATATTTTCGACAGGAGCTCCTTCGGTATGCCAGACCCTTGATCCTGAATAGATATTTCTACGTAGTTTCCTTTTCTTAATGACAGTCCTTCAACCTTGTCTTCTGTGATGACTCTGTTTCTGGCCTTTACCTGAATCGTTCCGCCGACCGGCATGGCCTGCTGGGCATTGATCGCCAGATTTTGAACGACCTGGCCGATCTGCCCTTCATCCATTTCTACCAGCCAAAGATCTTTTTGAAAGGAAAATTCACTTAGGATATTTGATCCCCTGAGGGCGAACTTGACTGAATTCTCCAGGACCCCCAGAATAGGCCCCGGTTTTTTGATCGGGGCACCTCCCTTGGCAAAGGTTAGCAACTGCCCGGCAAGCTCTGTTGCCCGATGAGACGCTTTTTCTGCCTCATTGAGTCTGTGAAATGCTTGGTCATCCGGATTCATCCATGTCTTGGCAAGCGATATATTCCCCAAAATACCTGTCAGGATGTTGTTAAAATCATGAGCGATGCCGCCCGCAAGAAGCCCCAGCGATTCCAGCTTCTGCACCTTGGCAAGCTCCTCCTCCATTTTGCGTTTTTCGGTAATATCGGATATGATGGAAAGGCAAAGAGGATCATCCTGATTTTCAGACCAGGGGACTGTCCATACCTGAATATGGATCGGAATACCGCCTTTCTTCTGCCGGAGTAATTCATGGCCAGCGAAGGATTTTCCTTGAGAAACGGCCTTAAGGTTTGCATAAAATTCTTCTATCAGGTCGTCAGGAACTCCCGGAAACACTTTGCCAAGAACCTCTTTCTCACTCCAACCAAAAATACGCTCTGCCGCAGGGTTCCAAACTCTAACCTTTCCCTTCAGATCCAAAACCAGGATGGCCAAGGGACACGCTTGAACCAGGCCCTGAAGCATTTGATTGGTGCGTCGGATTTCTGCATCAGCCTGCTTACGGTCTGTGAGGTCATGAAACGATGCCACCATCCCAATCACTTGTCCATGGCCATCCGTTAATGGAGAAATCAAGACCGATATAGGAAAGCGTTCCCCGTTCCGGCGACAAAAGACATATTCGACCTCACGCGGTCCCATGTTATGTAGACGCCCTTTAAATATTTTCATTATATTTTCTGATTCCTCCGGGGGCCAGTAGACAAATGGAGGCGTAGAACCCAACAGTTCCTCTGCTGTCCATCCCACCATCCGGCAGAAGGCAGGATTAACGTATATCAGCCTCCCATTTAAATCCGTCGCGGACATTCCAGCAAGAATCGAATCTTCAATCGCTTTTCGAAAGGAATGCTCAGATCTAATTTTCTCTTCAATCAGCTTGAGTTGGGTAATATCGCGGCTTATACCAAAAAGTCCGATAATTTTACCCTCATGATCCCGATATGGGGCTTTTGTGGTAAGAAAAATCTTATTCGTCCCGGCCGTTGTGAATTTTGCTTCAAAGGTTTGGACTTGACCGGATTCGATAACCTTTTGGTCATCTTTTGTAAACTTTGCGACCGTTTCAGGCGAAATTAAGCCATTATCGCTCTTTCCGATGATCTCCTTCACGGGTTTACCGATGTTCCTGGCAGATGTCGTGTTGATCATTAAATAGCGGCCCTGAAGGTCTTTGACGTAAATGGGATCAGGAATCCCGTCGATGACCACCTTTAGAAGGTCGAGTTCCTTTTGTAAGGTCTCTTCTTTTTTCTTGATTTTTTCTTCCTTACGCGAATGCTCCACAATATAAACCAGGGTCCAAACAAATAATTCATTTTGGCAACTTTCACTGGTGAAACAGACTTCAGCACCCCTTTGCAAAGCCTGATGAACAAAATCTTTTTCAAGTTGATCTTTTAGTACGATCAGAGGAATATCGGGGGCCGAAGTATGAATTCGGGCTATTGAATCCAAATCCTGGCGATCTTTCAGGGATAGGAAAAGAAGTATGACGTCGAAGTCCTTTTTGCTGAATCTTGTCGGGAACTTCTTTTTGGCAGAAATGTGAGTGATCTGAAACCGGGCTTCATTTGAATTTTCGAGGCCTTGATCGATCTTCCGCGGGTTTTTCTGTTTATCCTCGACCAGCAGGATTTTGATTGTCTCTAGGATCATTTTTCCTGTCATGTCATTATAATAGATTATTGATTCGAAATGATGTAAAGAAAAAATGCTACTTAACCAGTAAACCAAATTTAAGTTTTTTTCTCAACTTTAAATAGATAGAATGTCAAAGCAATTTAGAAATGTCCCCTTCTTAGCAAAATAGAAATGTCCTGTTTTTAGATTATGGGAGTAGCCTCTGTTTTAGCTCTCCTTTTTTTCCAGGGTTGTTTAAAGGG
>JBGPKT010000038.1:0-19578 GCA_041486115.1 Nitrospiria bacterium
AGGGCATGCGGCCCCTGCTCTCTATGTCCTGTTGGCCCATTGCGGTTATTTTCCTCATGAAAAATTAGGCACCCTCCGAAAAATGGGGAGCCCTCTTCAAGGGCATCCTGAAAAAAATAAGCTCTCCGGGGTCGAAGCGAGCACCGGTTCGCTCGGGCAGGGTATATCGATCGGAATCGGAATGGCTCTTGCCGGAAAACTCGATCAAAAAAATTATCAGGTTTATGTCCTGGTCGGCGACGGAGAGGTGAACGAAGGGCAGGTGTGGGAAGCCGCCTTATTTGCCGGGAATCGTCGGCTCGACAACCTCACGGTGATATTGGACAATAATGGGTATCAGCTGGATGGAAGCCTTAAAGAGATCCTCCCTTTGGAGCCCCTGGCAGACAAATGGCGGTCGTTTGGATGGAATGTCATAGAGATCAATGGCCATCAAATGGATGAGATTTTGGGCGCTTTTGATAAAGCGAGGGGATCAAAAGGGAAACCAACCATGATTATTGCCAAGACTGTTAAAGGAAAAGGGGTCTCTTTTATGGAAAACAATAATGAGTTTCATGGAATGGCTCCTACGAAAGAGCAATACGCTCAGTCAATGAAGGAGCTTGAACATGCTTAGAGTCATTCAAACCAACCCGGAAGGAGAGAAGCCAACCGCCCGTAAAAGAGTGTTGGGAAAAGCCACACGCGATGCTTATGGCGAAGTATTAGCCGAACTGGGAAAAGAAAATCCAAATATCGTGGTATTGGACGCCGACCTTTCTAAGTCGACAAAAAGCAATCTATTTGGCAAAGCCTTTCCCGAGAGGTTTTTTAACTTTGGGATCTCCGAAGCCAATATGGTTTCAGCGGCGGCCGGTCTGGCGTCGGCTGGAAAAATTCCTTTTGCCTCGAGCTTTGCTTCATTTTTACTCTGCAAAGGATTCGACCAGGCCCGTATGGGTATCGCCAATCCTCATTTAAACGTGAAACTGGTCGGTTCTCATGGGGGAGTTTCTCTGGGAGAAGACGGGGCTTCCCAGCAGAGCGTCGAAGACTTTGCTCTCGCCCTGGCACTTCCGAAGCTGATCGTGATTAACCCGGCCGATGAAGTTTCGACCAAAGCCTTGACCCGCCAGATCGCAAACCTCGTTGGCCCGGTTTACATGCGGACAGGGAGGCCAAAAGCCCCTGTGATCTATTCCTCTGCCGATAAAATTACGCTCGGGAAAGCGGTGGTTTTAAAAGAGGGGAATGATGCCACTATTTTTGCGACCGGCTTGATGGTGGCCGAGGCGCTCGAAGCGGCCGATATTTTAGGGCTGGATGGTAAAAATGTCGGCGTGATCGATATCCATACCCTCCGCCCGATTGATGAAAATGCCATCTTTACCGCGGCGCGGAACTCCAAAGCCTTTGTGGTAGCCGAGGAGCACCTCCTTCATGGAGGATTGGGAGCGACGATTGCCCAAGTGGTCTCCACGTTCTTTCCTGTCCCGATAGAATTTATCGGAATCAAGAATGCTTATGGCGAATCGGGAACGCCACCGGAACTTTTTGAAAAATTCGCCCTGAACGCTTCCGCTATTGTTCAGGCCGTAGAAAAGGTTATCAACCGCAAAGACTAGCGCGGGCGGTTAAGTTTAAAAACGTCCGTGGTCTTCGTATAAAACTCCCCCCCCATCCTTCCGACGGCAGAAAGTTTTTTAAAATCAATTTTATTTTTGACCATCACCTCTTCGCGAATATGATACCGGACGATTTCGCCTAACACCAGGGTCGACCCCTGAGGAGGGTTTCCCACCTCAATGAGGCGATAAAGAACGCATTCCATATTGATGGGAGACTCTTTAAGAAGAGGAGCTCTGACTTTTTCCGCGGGGAGGGGGGTTAATCCGACTTTCTCAAACTCGCTGATATCGGCGGGGAAAGGAGCGGAGCTTTCATTCATTGCCTTGGCCAGCGGTTCGGTCACCACGCTGACGACAAATTGGCCCGACGTTTCGATATTGCGGAGAGTATCTTTTTTCTTTCCGTCCCGCCTCGATAAGGAAACGCTGAGAATCGGCGGCTCGGCACAAACCCCGTTAAAGAAACTAAATGGCGATAAATTAAAGACCCCGTTTTCCCCAACTGTTGAAATAAAGGCAATGGGACGGGGAACGATCGCGCTGAGCATAAAGAGATAATTTTCAGCCAGCGATTGTTCCCCGGGATCAAACCTCATCGTTTATCTATCGCATCATAACAAAATGAGCGCGCCTGTTTAATAAAAAGCACGATTCATTGGAATCCGTGCAGAATGGGCGGTCTTCGCCGTAGCTGATGGTTGAAATACGGGAGGGAGAGACTCCCTGGGTGATGAAGAACTGTTTTATCGAGTGTGCTCTTCTTTCACCTAATGCGAGATTGTACTCGTTGGTTCCCCGTTCGTCGCAATGCCCTTCGATTTTAACTTTTGCCTGGGCGTTGGCTTTGAGCCATCTGACATCGGCGTCAAGCGCTTCTTTCGCATCAGGCCGGATGGTCGATTTATCATAGTCAAAAAAGATATCTTTTAACCCTTCGTCCGCCTTTTCCGGAGTTCTGGTGATTTCTTTCTCCGTGACGGGAGGAGGCTCGGCGGCAGGAGGTGGTTCTCCAAAGGTTGATGGAGGTGCAGGGGTTTCCTTATCAGGAGCCGGAATGTTTTGGGTTGCTGTTTCGGCCTGTTTTTTAGGGCATCCCGTCAAGCTTCCGAAGATCACCAGACTCAGGACAGCGATTCCAATCCCTCTGTAAAAATTAACCATACAAAATCCTCCTTAGAAAAAAAATAAAATAAATGATTTTTATTTTGACAACCTTTAGATAATAGGCAACGATTGGTTTTTAGTCAAGCGGATTCAAATATTTTGTCCGGTTTGTATTGAAGCGCTGCAAGGCAATTCCAGCCAAAATGAATGAGAATCTCATGTTTTACGGCCATTTTTGAAGGTATTTCCTATTTGACAGTTATTGGTTTAGCTGTTACTCTTGGCAAAGGAGTATAATATGAAACACGGGTCAGCTCTCATCAGGTTTCGATGGCTTATTCTGGCGGGGCTCATTTTGGTTTTTCCTCTTCCCGCCGGCGCCGAATTATTTTATTTTAAAGATGAACATGGCGCGCTCCATTTTTCGAATGTTCCCGACGATCCCCGTTATCAAAATGTTCTGAGTTTAAAGCTGGAACAAGGGAGAAAAAAGTCCCTTTCTTCAGGATTTGACGATTTCAGAGTCCTGATTGAACGTTCTGCAAAAAAATTCGAGATTGACCCTCTCTTAATTCGTTCGCTGATCAAGGTCGAGTCTGATTACGACCCGTATGCGGTTTCGGGTTCGGGAGCGCAGGGATTGATGCAGTTGATGCCGGAGACGGCAAGGCGAATGAATGTGCGCGACTCTTTTAACCCGGAACAAAACATTGAAGGGGGGGTGAAATATATAAAGCAACTCCTCTCCCTTTTTAATGGCCAGTTGATCCCTGCCATCGCCGCGTATCACGCCGGGGAAAACGCGGTGATCAGAAATAATAATCAAGTTCCCCCGATAGAAGCAACCCAAAAATATGTTAAAAAAGTGGTTTTACAGTATTATCAATTTCATGGGATCAAAAACAGCGCTTCCCGCCCCAATCAAATTTTTAAGGTTGAAACTCCGGATGGGAATCTGATTTTCACCAACCGGCCTACCACCTATGAGGGGCTCTACAAGGAAATCGCCTACAAATAAACCGCTCATTGCTCCGAAGTCACCGCTCCAGCAATTCCCATGCCTATTTGTCTATTTTGATTTGCGAATAGGAGTGGTGTTTTTTCCGGGAAGGGGAGTGGGGGTAATCGGTTCTGGAATGGGCGCCGAGGCTCTCTTTCCGGCTTAAAGCCGCCTTTGTTATCAGCAAAGCAATGGTCAGCATGTTTTTGGTTTCCATCGCTTTCCGGTTCAGAAAAGAGTTTTTCAGGCCATCGTTTAATCTCTTTAACCGGTGGCAGGCTTCTTTTAATCCATTTTCATTCCGGATAATCCCGACATGTTCCCACATGATTTTTTTGCAGGCGAGGACCCTCCGGTCGAGTTCCCTCCCGGTGAGGGGCGGTTTTTTCAAAAATAGTTTAAATTGGCGATCGATGTTATCGCGGTCGAAATTAACGAATTTATTTTTTCCGGAAAAAGCTAAAGCATGGCGGCCCGCTCTGGCTCCAAAGACAAGCCCCTCGAGCAAGGAGTTGCTTGCCAGCCGGTTTGCCCCATGAACCTCCGTACAGGCGGCCTCTCCCGCAACATATAAACCCTTGATGCCGGTCAGTCCGTTTAAATCTGTCTGGACTCCACCCATCATAAAGTGGGCACTGGGACACGCCGGAATAAGGTCCCGGGTAATATCAATGCCGTAACTTAAACAGGTTTTAAAAATGGTGGGAAAGCGTTTTCTTAAAAGTAAAGGCTGGGTGGCGGTCATATCGAGGTAGACGCAACCCGACCCGGTCTTTTCCATCTCTGTCCAGATGGCTCTTGAAACGAGATCCCGCGGCGCCAGTTCGGCTTCAGGATGATACCGTTTCATAAAGGCCTCTCCGTGGATATTTTTTAAAAGGCCCCCTTCCCCTCTCATCGCCTCGGATAAAAGAAAGGGGGGAACATGAGGAAGGCAAAGCGCGGTCGGATGAAACTGGACAAACTCCATGTCTTCGAGAACAGCTCCCTGACGATAAGCCATCGCGATGCCGTCGCCTGTAGCAATGAGCGGGTTGGTGGTTCTAAGGTAGATCTGACCCGCTCCGCCGGTGGCAAGAATAACTGATTTTGAAAGAATGATTTTCGGAGAACCGTCGGATAAAATCCAGGCCCCTTTACAAACTCCGTTTTCAAGGTAGAGATCAAGAGTAAAATGGTTTTCCAAAAGTTCGATGTTTGGGTTTGAAGCGACTTTAAGAAGGAGGCTTTTGATAATTTCATCACCGGTGGCGTCTCCCTTTGCTCTTAAAATCCTTTTCTTGCTATGAGCCGCTTCCTGTGTAAATAAGAGTTTATTCCCTTTCCGGTCGAAAAGGGTCTTCCAGTCGATCAATTCCCTGACTCGTTGAATTCCTTCTTCAACCAGCATTTTGACGGCAGAGCGATTACAGAGCCCTTTTCCCGCTTTCAGCGTATCGTCAATATGAGATTTTGGAGAGTCAAGAGGATTAATTGCGGCGGCGATTCCCCCCTGGGCGTAGGCAGAGTTGCTTTCGCGTCCGGAGTCTTTATTAATAATGAAAACCGTTCCGGCTGAAGCCAGCTCCAGAGAGGCCCGCAATCCCGCAATCCCGCTTCCGATAATTAAATAATCGGAAAACTGGATCTTAAAGGAAGAGGGGGGCATTTAAAGGCCCTTTTCTTTGAAGGGAGGAATAAATGGGCTTATCCCCTGAATTTCTATAAGATGAGGAACCACTTCGCCGGAAAACCTGAATATCGCGTTTCCGCTGGCCCTGATCGCCGGTTTTGCGATCGGGGTCCACTCACCATCCCACCGGATGACAAGGGAAGAAGACGCAGGCTCCAGCTCGATATGGTCGAGGTAAAGGTGGAGGGTAATCGGATTAAACTGATTAAAAATATCTCGGGTGTTAATGGTGATCTGATCGAGGTTTTGAAAAGAGGGGTCAAAACCGGAAAGAAAATCAGAAGGGTTCCTGGCTTCATAGTTTTTTTTCAAGAGATCAAGAGAAAGATAGAGGGCATGAATCCGGTTGGAGTTGTCCGATTTTTTAATTTCTTCTTTTGAGCAACCGGAAAAACTCAGCGGAATGAAGAATAAGACGAGAAGAATATAAGAAAGTTTTTTACTCATTCAATCACTCCGCCTCCAAGGACCAGATCATCTTGATAAAAAACAGCCGATTGTCCTGGAGCGGCCCCTTTTTGAGGCTGGTCGAACAAGACTCTGGCCCTTCCTCCGGAAACCGGTAGAATCGTGGCAGGAGCATCCTTAAATCTGTAACGGATCTTCACAGCGGCCGTAAAACTATCTGCGGAAGGTTTGCCTGAAACCCAGTTTAAATCGCCGACCAGCATCTCTTTCTGGTAAAGATCGGCTTCATCTCCTAAAACAATCTGATTGGTGCCCGAATCAATTTGAATGACAAACTGCCGTTTTCCAAGGGCAATTCCAAGTCCCTTTCTCTGACCGATGGTGTAAAACGGGATCCCCTCATGTTCACCCAAGACTTTACCCGAAGCCGACACAAACTGGCCTCCCGGAGCCTGAGAGGGCGCTTCCTCTTTTAAAAAAGAGCGATAGTCGCCTTGATTGACAAAACAGACCTCCTGGCTTTCCAATACATCCTCATAAGGAAAATCAAGGTTTTCGGCAATTTGATAAATCTCTTTTTTTTCTTTGTTTGCTAACGGAAAAAGAATATATCTGAGCTGTTCCTGTTTTAAACGATAGAGAAAATAGGTTTGATCTTTTGAATGATCTGTAGGCCTAAGTAATTGATATTGTTTACTAATATCGTTAAAAAATACCTTGGCATAATGCCCGGTTGCGAGGGCGTCGGCCCCAAGTTCCCTGGCCTTATGAATCAAGGTCCCAAATTTAATATGTTCATTACACTGGACACAGGGGTTTGGCGTTCTCCCTTTTTGATATTCTTCCTTAAAATTAAGAATGACATGATCGCGGAAAGCGTCTTGAATATCAAAAACATGAAGCTCTATCTCGAGTTGTTTGGTCACATGCCTGGCTAGACCGATTTTACAGCAGGACCTGTCAAGCCAATGGCTTTTGTCATCTCCTTCGTCTTTATAAAGACGGAGATGGATGCCGACAACTTCGTGTCCCTCTTTTTTTAATAAGGCGGCGACGACAGAACTGTCAACTCCACCGCTCATTCCGACAGCAATTTTCAAAACGTTTATTCTTTCTTGTGAGAAAGGCTTTCTTCTGATAAGGGGTGAGAGCCAGATTTTCCCATGTCGACAGACCCGTTAAAGCGAACCCCTTCTTCAATCATCAGGATAGGGGTTTTAATCGTTCCGCTGAAAATGGCCGGGGCGATTAAATGGACTTTTTCAAATGCCACAATATTTCCATTGATGGACCCGCCGCAGACGATGCTTCCCACTTCAATTTCAGCTTTGATTTCCGCGGTTTCTCCTATGATGAGAGAACCCTTGGTAATAATTTCTCCGTCCACATTTCCATCAATACGAACAGTCCCTTCATAGGTAATAACTCCTTTAAAAGAAGTCCCTTTTCCGAGAAAAGCGATAATTTCTCCGGCGATGCCCGTCTCTTTCCGTTCTTTTTCTTTTGTGATCATATTCATCCGCTCCTTATGTTATTAAAGGGATCGTGATTATTTATTCCATCCCAGCATTATTTCCATTAAACGCTCCAGGTCTTCCTGGCCATAATATTCTATCATAATTTTTCCCCCCTTTCGTCCGCTCTCGATAGAAACCTTCGTTCCAAGAGATCTTTGTAACCGGTCTTCCAGATCAACCCAAACGGCATCCTTCTTTTTGTTTTTGGTATGGCGGGGCTGGCCCAGCTTTTTCGCTAAAAGATCGCTCTGTCTGACCGACAGCTGGTTTTCAATAATCTGATGAGCCAGGGAGATCTGAAGCTCTCTGTCAGGCACGGTTAAAATAATTTTGGCATGGCCGATTGAAAGTTTGTTTTCCGAAATAAAATTACGGATCTCTTTTGGAAGATCGAGAATCCTCAAGCTGTTAGAGATGCTTGATCTCTCTTTCCCAATCTGTTTTGCAATCGCTTCTTGAGTCAGGCCGAATTCTTTTATCAAACGCTCAAAAGCACGGGCTTCTTCAATAGGATTTAGATCGGCTCTCTGAATGTTTTCAATGAGAGCATATTCGAGCATCTCCCGGTCAGAAATATTTCTTATATAAGCGGGAATTTTTGTCAACCCGGCCATCCGTGAGGCCCGGAGCCTTCTTTCTCCGGCAACCAGTTCAAAGTGATTGGGCCCTTTTGGCCTGACCATAACCGGTTGAATCACGCCGTTCAGCTTAATCGAGGCGGCCAGCCCTTCGAGCTCTTTGGGGTTAAACTCGATTCTTGGTTGAAACTTATTGGGGACTACCCTCGAGAGCTCTAATTCGATTAGCTCATTCTCTCGGTTTCCATTGTCAATCAGGGTATCGCCGAGCAGGGCGCTTAATCCCTTTCCCAGTTTTTGCCGGTCAAATTTTTGCCGTTCAATCATTTTGAACTCCCTATTAATGCGAGGTATTTGTTATTAATTCTTTTGCTGCTTCGAGATAAGTTTGCGCCCCTCTGGATAAAATATTGTAAAGCAAAGCCGGCTTCCCATGGCTTGGGGCTTCGGCCAGCGCAACATTTCTCGGAATCGCAATAGCAAAAACTTTTTCGTTGAAATGTTTACGAATCTCTTCAACAACCTGGTTGCACAAATTATTCCGGCTATCAAACATGGTCAGTAGGAGCCCTTCTATTTCAAGAGCGGGATTAAGGGATCTATGAATAAGATTTATGGTTTTTAAGAGCTGCGTTAACCCTTCCATGGCGTAATACTCGCACTGAACAGGGATCAAAACGGTTTGCGCGGCCACAAGGGCGTTAACGGTTAAAAGGCCGAGAGAGGGGGGGCAGTCGATAAAGATATAATCATACTGGTCAATGACTTCTTCGAGCGCCTTTTTTAAAATAAATTCTCTTTCCGGATATTGAATTAATTCAATCTCTGCTCCAACCAGATCTCCGGTAGAGGGAATAAGGTCAAGATTTTTAATCTCTGTCTTCAGTAAAACGTCGCTAATCAAGTTTTGCTGGGCATAGATATTATAAAGAGTAAGATGCTGGCCGTGCTTATCGATCCCGCATCCGCTGGTGGCATTTCCCTGAGGATCTGTATCAATTAATAAAATCTTTTTATCTAAAATGGCAAGAGAAGCAGAAAGGTTAATTGCGGTTGTGGTTTTACCCACCCCTCCTTTTTGATTTGCAACGGCGATGATTCTCCCCATAAAATTAATGAGTCCTATCCTTAAAAAGTAAAATTCCGGTCTAAGGTTCGTAAAAGTAATTTAAGGTTGGAAATATACCACAAAATAAAAAAATATAAAATAAAACTTTCAAAAGTGTTCCACGTGGAACATTTATACATTGACCACTCCCCTCCTTTCCGACCTTCCGGCCTCCCGTCTTAGGTTCGAAAGAGTTTAACTTTTGTAAATAATGAGAAGTTGCCGCTGGTTCGTGGTCAGAGGGAGCGAGAAATGGAGGTTTTTGGTCTTGTGGTTCTTTTTATTTATAAAGTCGATCCGGCGCGGACCTGCAGAGACCACAATTCTCCCGTCATAATTTAAATAGCCAATAATCTGGTGAACAAATTGATCAATATGTCCTACAGCACGCATGATCATAATATCGAAAAATTCTTGATTGTTTTTTAGCCAGGGCTCGGCTTTATCTTCTATAATCCGGAGTCCCAGACGCAATTTAGTATTTAAATGGTGTAAAAAGGAGGTTCTTTTAAATGAAGGTTCTAAAAGGGTGATTTTTAGTTCTGGAAATGCGATTTTAAGAGGAATTCCCGGGAATCCTGCTCCGCTTCCAATATCGAGACATTTTAAGTTTAAAAATGATGGAGGAAAACCTTTTAGGTAAGTAAGAGAATCTACAAAATGTTTTTTGGCTACTTCTTCCTCTCCCTCAATAGAAGTGAGATTTATCGTCTCATTCCAGGTTTTAAGCAATTCATAATAATCTTGAAACTGGTTTCGTTGGTCAAGGGTAAGCTCAAACCCTAACTCTTCAGCTCCTTGTTGTAGAATATTGTCCAAGAGCAAGTATTTCACGATGACTTAATATTCCTAACTTTCGGGTTAAATTTTTCGGTCGCACTTGTTTCTTCGACGCAAGGCTTTGGCTTTGGATTTCCAAAAAGTAAAAATGTTCCACGTGGAACATTCAACATAATATATAATAAAATCAATATGTTATGTTTATATTTTGTCGGACTGGCTTCTCGGAAGCAACGCTAAGACGCAAGTAATTCTTTGACTTTTTCTAAAACCTTTTTAGGTGGTGTCATTGATTTAATTAAAAAATCCTTTGCCCCCAAGGCAATGGCTTTTTGAATTTCTTCCGTATTCCCTTTAGCGGATAAAACAATCACAGGAATATCAGCTGTTTTAGGATCACTTTTTAAAAACGAAAGAACTTTAAATCCATCAAGAACAGGCATCATTAAATCGAGTAAAATAAGATCAGGTTTGTCCCTCGCAACCGCTGCGAGACCCTCGCTCCCATCTTTTGCAACAGAGACTTGAAATCCTCCAGTCGACAGAACAGTTAGAAAGGTCCGTTGAACAAAATCACTATCTTCGACAAGGAGTATTTTTTTAGCCATTTTTTAAAACCTCATTTTGACCTATTTCCCGGATCGCATCTAAACCGTTTTATTAAACGCTTGAACAAATTTAAAAAGCCCCTGTTCGAGAGAGGTTTGGGGTGCGTACCCTAGTTTTTTCCGGGCTTTCGAAATATCAGCATAAGTGACCGGCATATCTCCTGGCTGGGGAGGAAGATAATTAATTCTAGCCGGTTTTCCAATATACTTTGAAAGCAGCTGGATCACTTCATTGACTGGATGGGTTTCAGATTCCCCCAAATTAAATATTTCGTAATCAAACGGTTTTTCGATAGCCAGGGTGATCCCGTCGATAATATCCTCGATGTAGGTAAAATCCCGTTGAATCGTTCCATCGCCAAAGAGCGGGAGCGGCTTTTCATCCCGGATCGATCGCGCAAAACAATGTATCGCCATTTCTGGCCGCTGACGCGGTCCATAAACGGTAAAAAACCTCAGGCAGGTCATCGGAATCTTATAAAGATGGTGGTAATTGTAACAAAAAAGCTCTCCCCCTTTTTTGGTGGCGGCGTATGGAGAGACCGGAGAATCAACAGGGTCTGATTCCGAAAAGGGTATTTTAACATTTCCTCCATAAACAGAAGAAGAAGAGGCAAAAACAAACTGCTTAATGGGATGAAGGCGGGAAACCTCAAGAAGATTGAGAGTCCCTTTAATGTTGACTTCTTCATATAATAAAGGGTATAGGATCGAGGGACGGACTCCGGCACGGGCGGCTAAATGAACAACCCGGTCAACGGGGTATTGAGCAAAAACTTTTTCTAGAAATGAAAAATCCCGGATATCCCCTTCAACAAGAATGAAATTGGGATGATCTTTAAATAGAGCGACATTTTTTCTTTTTATTGCCGGATCATAAAATGAATCAAAATTGTCGAGACCCAATACGGTATGCCCAAGGGACAGGAGCCGTCCGGTCAGATGGGATCCGATAAATCCCGCGGCTCCTGTAACCAAGAGTTTCTTCAATGCGTTTCCCCTACTGGCGGCCGACGGAAATATAGGTGAGTCCGTGCGAACGAACTCTTTGGGGATCATAGACATTCCGGAGATCGATTAAAAGAGGGGCCTTCAATAACCCTTTTAACTTAACCAGATCGAGGTTACGGAATTCATTCCATTCGGTCACTAAGACGACTCCGTCTGCTCCTCGTGCGGTCTGATAAGGGTCATCGCAGTACGAAACCTTTTTGTAAAGTTCTTTTGCTTTTTCCATTCCTGCCGGATCATAAGCCCGGATCGAAACCCCTTTCTTAAGGAGTCCTTCGATAATCGGCAATGCGGGGGATTCTCTTAAATCATCTGTGTTCGGTTTAAATGAAAGCCCAAGAATTCCCAGCGTTTTGTTTTTAAATCCCCCTAAAGCCTTTTGGATTTTTTGTATCATCCGGAGTTTTTGTCTTTCGTTAACCTGAATGGCGGTTTTAACCAGTTGAAACGAATAGCCGGCCGACTCGGCAATTTTAACCAGAGCGTTGGTGTCTTTGGGAAAACAGGACCCTCCGAACCCGGCGCCTGCATGTAGGAACTTGCTTCCGATTCTCTGGTCGAGCCCCATCCCTTTTGCCACCATCTGAACGTCTGCGCCGACAAGCTCGCACAGATTGGCCACTTCGTTAATGAATGATATTTTCGTCGCCAGAAACGCATTCGAAGCATATTTAATCAGTTCGGCTGTCCGGAGGTCGGTCACGACAAACGGGGTTTCGAGCAAATAAAGAACCCGGTAGAGGTCTTTCATCACTTCCAGTGCCTTTTGGCTGTCTGACCCGATGACCACCCGGTTGGGCCGCATAAAATCTTCGATTGCCGATCCTTCACGGAGAAACTCCGGGTTTGAAACAACGTCAAACGGCTTTTCCCCTGCATACCGCGCAATAATCTTTTTGACCATTTCGCCGGTCCCCACCGGAACCGTGCTTTTATTGACGATAACCTTATAAGCTTTTATGTTTCGACCGATCGTCCGGGCCGCTTCCTTGATGGCAGAAAGGTCGGCTTCACGATTATTTCCCTGCGGGGTCCCGCAGGCAATAAAAATAACATCGCACTTTTCGATCGAACGGTTCAAGTCTGTTGAAAATGAGAGACGCCCCTGCAACACGTTTTTGGCGACCAGCTCTTTCAATCCCGGTTCAAAAAAGGGAATCTCACCTTTTTCAAGAAGTTTGATTTTAGCCGCATCTTTATCGATACAGAGGGTCTGGATTCCAAACTCGGCAAAGCAGGCTCCTGACACTAACCCGACATAGCCCGCCCCGATCATGCAGATTTTCATGGATACTCCTTCGGCATTACAATTTATCGAGGAACAGGGTATTGTTAACAGAAAACTGGATAAGGGTCAAGGAGTATCCTCCCCTCTTTAGACCGCTATTTTTACCCGATCTTTATGGGAAGTTCTTTTCCCCGGGAGACCAAAGCGGTTGTTTATTTTTATATTCAAAGACTTGATAATTATTGACTTTATAAATTGCCGTAGATATAATCGACTGTTTGAATTGGTTTTAAATGGCCCGGTTATGCAAATAGATGTTTTAGGAATTCCTCTGGAAGGAAAAGACATTTCCTACCAGGAAAATCCGGAGGCGATCGAACTTTCCCCCGAACTCTCTTTTCAGGGGCCGATAGAGTTTAATGGGACGCTTTACAAAACCGATGAATCGGCTGTTGTTATTATTGCCAAAGGGACGATAGAGGCCCGGCTCCGTCTGGAATGCGGACGATGTTCGGACGGATTTTATTTGCCGCTGCGGATAGAGTTTGACCAGATTTTTGTTCCTAAATCTCAGCCCCGGACGGTTCATCACAAAAACGCCGATGAAAAAAGAAAAAACAGAAGGGCTCAGAGAGGGAAACCCGACGATCTCGAGCCGGATGAAGGAGAAGAGGCCGAACTGGCCGACGAAGTGTTTTATGAAGGATCCACGATATCCCTGGATGAAACGATCCGCGAGCAGGTGCTCCTGGCTCTCCCGATGCGTCCCCTTTGTTCGCCGGAGTGCAAAGGCGTTTGTCCCGTTTGCGGCGCCAATTTGAATCGCTCTCCCTGTTCCTGTCCGAGAGAGGAAGAAACGAAAATGACTTCCATGCAAAAAGCGTTTAAAGAAATCAAAAGAAAAAAAGGAGAAGAGTAGAATGCCGAATCCAAAACATAAAATCTCAAAAGCCAGAAGGGACAAAAGAAGGGCTAACGTCAAATTAAGCCGACCGAATTTAAGCATCTGTCCTCAATGCATGGAACCGAAGCTTCCCCATTATGTTTGCCTCAGTTGCGGCACCTATAAGGGGAAAGAGATGATTACGATTAAAGAAGTTTAAGCCGTTTCCATTTAAAGAAATACGAAATAACCGCGAACAACCTGGGAATTCAACCGATGAAAATTGCCCTTGATGCCATGGGCGGGGATTTTTCCCCCCAGGCGGAAATCGAAGGGGGAGTCGCCGCCTGCAGGGAGTTTGGCGTTGAACTGGTTCTGGTGGGAGATGAAAAACGGATCGCCGCCGAACTGCGGAAATATCCCGTTGCCGGTCTTCCGATAACCATTCTCCATGCTGATCAGGTGGTGACGATGGAAGATGCTCCTTCGATGGTGATTCGCAAAAAGAGAAACTCGTCGATCTGGAGAGCCACCGAGCTGGTTTCAGAAGGAAAAGCTTCCGCCGTCGTCAGCGCCGGAAACACCGGTGCTTGTATGGCCGCGGCTATTTTTATCTTAAGCCCCCTAAAAGGGATCGACCGTCCGGCCATCGCCGCAATCTTCCCCACCCTTAAACACCCGGTGATTATCATTGATGTCGGAGCGAATGTTGATTGTAAACCGAAACATCTTTTTCAGTTTGCCGTGATGGGGGATGTTTACGCCAAACGGATTTTCGGTTACCAGAAACCGAGAGTCGGTCTCTTAAATATCGGCGAAGAAGAAACCAAGGGGAATGAACTGACGAAAGAAACATTTAAGCTTTTTAAAGCAACCCCGTTCCATTTTATTGGAAACGTCGAAGGAAAAGATATTTTCAAAGGAGAGACCGATGTCGTCGTCTGCGATGGTTTTGCCGGAAATGTCGTTTTAAAGACGAGTGAAGGGTTATCAGAAGCCATTTTTCAGCTCCTCAAATTAGAAATTAACCAGGCCTCCTGGTTAAGCAAGCTCGGATATCCCCTACTGAAGCCCGCATTTACCCGGTTTAAAAGGCGGGTCGATTACTCCGAGTATGGCGGAGCCCCTCTTCTCGGGGTCAACGGGGTTTGTATGATTTGCCATGGGAGATCGACTCCAAAAGCCTTTAAAAATGCCATTGGCCGGGCAAAAAACCTGGTCGACCAACAGGTCAACACTTATATTCAGCAAGAAGTTGAAAGTAACTTAATCGCTGAAACCAGGTCATGACGACCCCCTGGTACTCACAAATAATCGGAACTGGGTCATACCTTCCCCAAAAAATCATGACCAACCATGATCTTGAAGCGTTTGTGGCCACAACCGACCAATGGATTACCGAACGGACCGGGATTAAAGAGCGGCATATTGCCGACCCGCAGGAGGCCACCTCCGATCTGGCCGTCGAAGCGGCTAAAAAAGCGCTGGCTGCCGCCGGAATTCAAGCTGAAGCGCTTGATCTCCTGGTGGTAGGAACCCAGACCCCGGACATGACCTTCCCTTCAACGGCGTGCCTGGTCCAGGCAAAGCTCGGCGCTAAAAAGGCATTTGCCTTTGATCTTTCGGCCGCCTGTTCCGGTTTTATTTACGCCCTTTCGGTCGCGGACCAATACCTCAAGTCAGGAAAATATCAATATGCGCTGGTGATCGGGGCGGAGGTGATCTCAAGAATCCTCGATTGGACAGACAGGAGTACCTGTGTTATCTTCGGAGACGGCGCCGGAGCGGCGGTTTTAAAGCGGACAGAAGAAAAAAGGGGGATTCTTTCGAGCCATCTCCATTCCGACGGGCAATTCTGGGACCTGATCTGCATGCCAGGGGGAGGGTCAAAAATGCCGATTTCGGAAATCGTTTTATCCGACCGGCTCAATTTTTTAAAGATGAAGGGGAGCGAAACCTATAAAATTGCCGTCCGGAATCTTGAAGAAGTGGCCTGGGAAGCATTAAATTATCATCAGATTTCTATCGAAAAGCTTTCGTTTATGATCCCTCATCAAGCCAATATCCGGATTATCAGAGCGCTGGCCGAAAGATTAAAACTTCCCGAAGAAAAAGTCGTGATCAATATCGACCGGTGCGGCAATACGTCGGCAGCTTCTATTCCCCTCGCTCTTGATGAAGCGGTTCGGGGCGGGAAGATAAAAAAAGGTGACTACCTCCTTTTAATCGCGTTTGGGGCGGGGCTGACATGGGGGGCTTCCGTCGTAAAATGGTAAATGGAAACTCTGGCGGTTTGGGCTTGACTTTAGGGGAAGAATTGATCCATATTTATTTCTCTTTATCCGGAGAGCATCCCATCTCCAGTAGATGTAGAGAGGCCAGCCGATGATTGGTTTTGTTTTTCCCGGCCAGGGTTCTCAATATGTAGGAATGGGAAAAGAGCTTGCAGAGGCCTATCCGGAAGCCAGAGAGATTTTTAGGCTGGCGGACAGGGCGCTCAATCGGAATATGACAACGCTCTGTTTCGAAGGCCCGGCGGATCAATTAAACCAGACCTCTAATACGCAGCCGGCTATATTAACGGCCAGCATCGCCGCGCATGCCGTTTTAAAGAAACATTTCCCGATGCCGCCCCAATGGATTGCGGGCCATAGTCTCGGAGAATATACGGCGCTTGTCGCCGCCGGCGGAATTTCTTTTGAAGAGGCCGTACGGCTTGTCGCCCGGAGGGGTGAATTGATGCAAAAAGCGGTTCCCGAAGGAGCAGGAGCGATGGCGGCAATCCTCGGCCTGAACAGGTCCGCGGTTGAGTCCCTATGCAGGGAGAGCTCTTTTGCGGGGGTAGTCGCTCCGGCCAACTATAATACGCCTGAACAGATCGTGATCGCAGGCGAACGGAAAGCGGTTGAAACCGCATCTAAAAAAGCTGAAGAGGCGGGGGCCAAAAAGGTTGTCCCTCTCTCTGTCAGCGTTCCGTCTCATTGTATTCTCATGGAGCCGGCCGCTGTCGAATTAAAAAAATATATTGAAAAAATTTCTTTCAGAGACTTAAATCTGGGTCTGGTGAATAATGCCGATGCCCGGGAACTCCGAAACAGCGGCGACATTAAATCGTCATTGATCCGCCAGATTTCGTCCCCTCTCCTTTGGGTCGATTCGGTCCTCCTGATGATTGAGAAAGGGGTGACCACCTTTGTTGAAATCGGACCAGGAAGAGTTTTATCGGGATTGATCAAAAGGATAAACCGCCAGGTGGAGGTCTTTTCCGTCGAAGACATTCAAACCCTGGACAATACGGTAAAAAAATTAAAAGGTTAAAAAGAACCAGGAGCCGTTGTGAATACCAAACTTGAAGGGAAAACCGCTATCATCACCGGAGGCGCCCAGGGAATCGGCCTCGCGATTGCCGAGGCCCTGGCCAAGGAGGGGGCGTTGATCGGGATCGCGGACCTTAAAGGGGAACAGGCTAAAAAGGTCGCCGATGATTTCAATGCCAGAGGGAAAAAAGCACTTTCTTTTCAGGTCAACGTCGCCAATTCCGGCGAAGTCAAGCAGATGATCGATCAAGCCATGGCCGCCTGGAACAAAATCGACATCCTGGTCAACAATGCGGGAATTACACGGGACGGCCTGATCATCCGGATGAAAGAAGAAGATTGGAACCTTGTTTTAGACATCAATCTGAACGGGACTTTTTTCTGCATCAAAGAGGTCCTTTCTAAAATGGCCAAACAGCGTTCAGGGAGAATTATCAATATTTCTTCAATCGTCGGAGCGATGGGAAACGCGGGACAGGCCAATTATGTCGCCTCCAAGGCCGCGGTGATCGGACTGACCAAAACTGTCGCAAAGGAATATGCAAGCCGCGGGATTACCGTGAATGCCGTTGCTCCGGGCTTTATCGAAACGGAGATGACACGGATACTTCCGGCTCAAACAAGGGAAGAGCTGATCAAACAGATTCCGCAGGGGAGGATGGGCGCGGTCGAAGATATTGCCAATGCCGTCTGTTTTCTCGCCTCGGACCAGGCTTCTTATATTACAGGCCAGGTCATTCATGTGAATGGCGGAATGTATATGGTGTGATATATATATTGGGGTGTGCGGGACGGAGAGTATTTTTTATTAACTTTATTAACCATGTATTATTAAGAAGCATTAATATTAATTGAGAGGAGGGTTAAAAATAAAATGGCTGCCGTAGAGGAAAGGGTAAAAAAAATTATTGCGGAACAACTTAATGTGGAAGAGGAAGATATTACTCCCGAAGCGACTTTTGTAGAAGATCTGGGAGCCGATTCTCTCGATACGGTGGAATTGGTCATGGCATTTGAAGAAGAGTTCGGGATTGAAATTCCCGATGATGATGCCGAAAAAATCCTGAGCGTTCAAAATGCAACGGATTATATTAAGGAAAAACTTTAGTGGACAGAATGATCCCTAAAAAAAGAGTGGTGGTGACCGGTCTGGGCCTCGTCACTCCCCTGGGGATCGGCGTTGAACTCTCCTGGAAAGCCCTCTGCGCTGGAGTTTCGGGTGCCGGGAAGATCACTCATTTTGACGCCTCTGAGTTTCCCGTTCAAATTGCCGCCGAAGTCAAAGGTTTTGATCCCGCACAATATATTGATAAAAAAGAGATCAAAAAAATGGACACCTTCATTCAATTCGCCATTGCGGCAAGCCAGATGGCGATGGATGACTCCGGAATAAAAATATCTGAAGAGATGAAAGACCGCATCGGTGTTTACGTGGGGTCCGGGATGGGCGGTCTTCCGGCCATTGAAAACTCCTTCCTAACACTTCTCGAGAAAGGCCCGCGAAAAGTCACCCCCTTTTTTGTTCCGATGTCGATTATCAATCTCGCCTCCGGTCAAATCGGAATCCGATTTGGGTTAAGGGGGCCTAATTCAGCCGCGGTGACCGCCTGTGCAACCGGGAACACCTGTATCGGCGATTCCTATCGGATTATTCAAAGGGGAGACGCCGACGCAATGCTCGCGGGGGGGACCGAAGCGACCATCTGCCGGCTGGCGGTCGCAGGGTTTGCCTCCTCCAGGGCGCTTTCGACCCGCAATGATGACCCGACCCGGGCCAGCCGCCCTTTTGACCTGGAACGGGACGGGTTCCTGATGGGCGAAGGATCGGGAATTCTGATGCTTGAAGAGCTGGAGTTTGCAAAAGCGCGCGGGGCGAGAATTTATGCCGAGATCATAGGCTATGGCACGACCTCTGATGCCCATCATATTACGTCGCCCCCCGAAGATGGATCGGGGGCGGTCAAATGTATGAAACTGGCCTTAAAAGAGAATGAAATCGATCCCCGCCAGGTCGGCTACGTGAACGCTCATGCGACTTCCACCTTTGCGGATAAAATTGAAACGCGGGCGTTGAAAACCACCTTCGGCGAGTATGCGCGCGAGCTTCCGATCAGCTCTACAAAATCGATGACCGGCCATTTACTTGGCGCGGCTGGCGGGGCCGAAGCGATATTTTCCATTTTAGCCATGGTCAGGGGGATCCTTCCTCCTACCATTAACCTTGAAAACCCCGATCCGGAGTGTGATCTGGATTACATTCCTAATAAAGCCAGGCCAAAACAAATATCGATTGCTCTCTCTAATTCCTTTGGTTTTGGCGGTGTCAACGCAACTCTTGTTTTTAAAAAATACGAATAACTCGCCCCTGAGTGGAATGCCTAAAATTGCACTTCGGCAATTGGAAGAAACCGCTTCCTACCAGTTTAACCAACCGCATCTTCTCCAAGAAGCCTTAACCCATAAATCGTTTATTAATGAAATTACGGAGAAGAACCTAAGAGACAACGAACGGTTAGAATACCTTGGAGATGCCGTTTTAGACCTGGTGGTCAGCCGATACCTCTTTGATAAACTCCCCGAAGCCCAGGAAGGAGAGCTTTCAAAAATCAAGTCAACGATTGTAAGCGAGCCGACCTTGGCTATCATTGCCCGAAAATTAAAACTGGGTGATTTCTTAATCCTTGGAAAAGGAGAGGAGTTGTCCCAAGGGCGGAATAAAAGCTCCCTCCTTGCCAATGCCCTCGAAGCGCTGAT
>JBGPKT010000039.1:0-19562 GCA_041486115.1 Nitrospiria bacterium
TGAAATGTACAACAAGACCCTGGGAATTATCGGCATCGGCCAGATCGGAAGTTATGTGGCGAAAGTCGCTCAGGGGATGGGAATGCAGGTGATTGGATATGACCCTTATCTGTCGGAAGAAAATGCCAAAAAAATGGGGGTTGAACAGGTTGACCTGGACACGCTCTTCAGAAAGTCTGACTATATCACACTCCATATACCGCTGACGGCAGAAACAAAAAATTTAATCAGTAAAGAAACCATCGCCGTGATGAAAAAAGGGGTTCGGATCATTAATTGCGCCAGAGGGGGCATTATTAATGAAACGGACCTGTATGAAGCGTTGAAATCGGGTAAAGTGGCCGGCGCCGCTCTTGATGTTTTTGAAAAAGAACCTGTTGATCCCAAACACCCCCTGTTGACGCTCGATAATTTTATCGCCACGCCCCATCTTGGCGCGTCAACGACAGAAGCGCAGGAAAATGTCGCTTTTGCGGTGGCGGAACAGGTGGTCGATTATTTAGTCCGGGGAATCATCCGGAATGCGGTCAACCTTCCTTCGGTCTCTCCCGACCTCCTTCCCGAAGTGCAGCTTTATCTGACCCTTGCCGAAAAACTCGGCTCGCTTCAGTCCCAATTATATGAGGGGGGCCTTCAAAAAGTTGAAATAGAGTACCGCGGAAGAGTGTCGGAGCTTTCTACGGCTCAAATCACCATTGCCGTGCTGAAAGGGCTGTTAAGCCCGATTCTCGAAAATAGCGTGAATTACGTCAATGCCCCGATTATCGCAAAAGAACGGGGAATTTCGGTCCATGAAACAAAAACCAGCGATGCGGCAGATTTCTCCAGCATGATCGTTGTCCGAGTTTACACCTCGCACACCAGCGGTTATGTGGCAGGGGCCCTATACAGCCAGAAAGACCCCAGAATTGTGGAAATCGATGGATTTACGCTCGAAGTTGTCCCCGAAGGGTGCATGTTGTTAATTGCCAATAATGATAAACCGGGCGTGATCGGGAATCTCGGAACCCTGTTGGGCGACCACAATATCAATATTGCCAGAATGCAATTAAGCCGTGAAAAAATCGCGGGGAAAGCCCTTTCAGTCGTTAGCGTGGATACTCCTCTTTCTCCCCAGGTTCTGGCCAAGATGAAGAAATTACCGAATATATTGTCAGTCAAACAGATTGTCCTATAAATCCAGTTAAGCCTTTCATGGCCGCCCCTGGCCAGAAATTTAAGCCGATGAAGAAAGTCTTGGACCGGTCTTTAGCCATGATTCCGCAGGGAGTGGTCACTTTACTTCCAGATGCCACTGTTTTAAGACGGAAGATTGAGGCAAAGGGGATGGCGGTCCTCAAAAAGTATCATTTCGAGGAGGTGATAACCCCTCTTTTTGAATACCTCGATGTATTATCCCTTGGGCTCGGGGAGGCGTTAATCGCAAAAGGGTACAAATTTATTGACCGGTCGAACGGCCGGTTCATGCTCCTCCGGCCCGATATTACTCCTCAAATCGCCCGGATGGTTTCCATGCATTTTAAAGATCATCCCAAACCCCTTCGCCTTGGTTATTTTTCCAATGTCTTCAGGCATGAAGAAGCTCACGCCGGCAGGGAAAGAGAGATCTTTCAAATCGGCGGAGAAATTATCGGCGGAGAAAAGCCTTCCGAAGATGCCGAGCTTCTGATGGTGGTAGTTGACATTTTAAAAGCCCTGAAATTGAATCAGTTTAAGATTGTTTTAGGGCATGCCGGATTTTTTAAAAGTATTTTAAGCCACTGTCCTCCCGAAACTCAAAAAGAAATTCAAACGTCCATTGCCCGGAAAGAAATTTCCAATCTCGAATCGATACTCAAACGTGAAAATATAGACGCGAAAACCTCCGGCCAGTTGTTAGAGATTTCAAGGCTTTTTGGCCAGGGAGATGTTTTTGCGCGGGCCAGGAAGATTTCAAAAGAACCGAAAGCCCTCAAGGCGCTAGACCATTTAAAGGCGATTTATAAAATATTACAGCAGAAAAAAATGGATAAACATCTCCTGATCGATCTGGGCGAAGTCAGAGACTTTGATTATTACACCGGGATCGTCTTTGAGATTTTTCTTGAGGGCGTCGGATATGAGATTGGCGGAGGCGGCAGATATGACGACCTTATCGGAAAATTCGGTTACGACTGCCCCTCCCGCGGGTTTGCCCTTGATGTCGAAAAGATCCAGATGGCGTTGACCAAGCAAAATAATGAATAAAAGGTCTGAATTGTCCGAGATATCCCTGCAAAAACTTCCTCCTCAAAATCTTGAAGCCGAACAATCGGTTCTGGGTGCGATTTTACTTGAAAATACCACGATCAATAAGGCGCTGGAGATCCTCCGTCTCGAAGATTTTTATAAAGAAAGCCACCGGAAAATATTTTCGGCCATGATCGATTTGAGCGAGCGGAATGAAGGAATTGATTTAATTACCTTAACCGAACAATTAAAGATCAAAAACCATCTGGAGGCCGTTGGCGGAGCCTCGTATATCTCTTTATTAAGCAATTTCATTCCGACTTCGGCCAACGTGAAATATCACTCGAAGATTATTCATGAAAAAGCGCTATTGAGAAACTTGATATACACCGCTCATGAAATTGAGGTCATGTGCTACGAGTTTTCGGAAGATGTTCCCGAACTCATGGATCTGGCAGAAAAAAAAGTATTTGAAATTTCCCAGCAGAATATTCGCTCTTCATTTTACCCGATCAAAGAGATCGTCAAAGACACTTTCGAAGTTATTGAAAAGCTGTACGAAACCAAAGAGGGCATTACCGGCGTTCCAAGCGGGTTCAAGGGGCTTGATAAAATGACCACCGGATTCCAGCCGTCAGACCTGGTGATCATTGCGGGACGGCCTTCCATGGGTAAAACCGCGCTGGTCTTGAATATCGCCCAGTATGCCGCGATTTCAAAAAAAGCAACGGTGGCGCTTTTCAGTCTTGAAATGTCGAGAGAACAACTGGTTTTAAGAATGCTCTGTTCAGAGGCCCGAGTCGATGCGCATAAGCTCCGTTCAGGTTTCTTGGGGCGGGAAGACTGGCCGAAACTGACCCACGCCGCGGGGAAAATGACCGAAACCAAGATTTTTATCGACGATACGGCGGCCATCTCGATCCTCGAAATGAGGGCAAAAGCCCGCCGGTTAAAAGCGGAGCATCAGCTTCATTTAATCATCGTAGACTATTTACAGCTGATGAAGGGGAGAGGAAATGCCGATACGCGCGAACAGGAGATTTCCGACATTTCGCGGAGCCTTAAATCGCTGGCCAAAGAACTTCAGGTTCCCGTTGTTGCCCTTTCCCAGCTTAGCCGCGCGGTCGAATCCCGGAACGATAAAAGGCCGATGCTCGCCGATTTGAGAGAAAGCGGCGCCATCGAACAGGACGCCGACCTGGTGATTTTTATCTACCGCGACGAAGTCTATCACCCCAACAACGATGAGAAAAAAGGGACCGCCGAAATTATTATCGGCAAACAGCGCAACGGACCGATCGGCGTCGTAGACCTGGTCTACAATAATCAATATACGCGGTTTGACGATCCCTATTTGCCTCCCCGCTAACATACAAAAAAGATTTTACGGACCATCAATATTTGACATCTTTCCAAATAAAGTCTTATAATCAATGTATTATCTGAAAGAAAAGAGGTCTTATGTTTGGAATCGGAATGCCCGAGCTCATAGTGATTTTGTTGATAGTCCTTGTATTATTTGGGGCCAACCGCCTTCCCGAAATCGGAACCGGATTAGGAAAAGCGATCCGGGGGTTTAAAAAAGGGATAAGCGAGCCGACGGAAATCAACGTCACCCCGGACCCGAAGGCCTCAAGTGTTCATGATAAAGAAAAAAAAGAGGATAAGAGCTGAATTTATGAAAAAAGTTCTCATTTTATTTTCCCTCCTGTTAACGTCATGCGCCACCCTGAAATCTCCCGAGACTTACGGAGTACGGGGTCAGCCCTCTGAAATGGAGCAATCTACCACTCCGTCCAAGGCGAAGGAAAGCGATGTTCCGTCCAGAATCGCAACTCCTGAGGCCTACTATCATTATATTCTGGCCAATCTCTATGAGCTCGAGAATGATATTCCCAGGGCCTACCATGAATACAAGTCCGCATTGATTCTCGATTCCAAATCGACAACGTTGCTCTATGAATTGGCCAATTTTGCCGTCCGTGAAAGGGATTTAGATTCGGCAGGGGAATATATTCAATCGCTATTAGAGATCGAACCGGACAATCTGGAGGCGATTGTTTTGCTGGCGGAAATTTATGTCAATCAAAATAAAATAGGGCCGGCAATCGACGCTTATCAAAAAGCAATCATCATAAAGCCTGACTTTCAGGAGACTTATTTCGAGATCGCTTCTCTTTATATGAAACAAAAAAAATATCCGGAAGCTGAGAATACCATCTCCCGGCTCATCGCTCTGAAACCTAAATCCCCCCTGGGCTACTATTACATGGGGAGACTGTTTTTTGAAGAAAAAAAATCGAAGGAAGCCGTCAGCCAGTTTAAAGAATCGTTGAAACAGGATCCCAATTATGAGCCTTCCTGGATGGGAATCGGAATGGTTTATGAAGCCGAGGGAGATTCTAAAAAGGCCATTTCGAATTACCGGAAATATCTAGAAGTGGCAGGTTCGAATCATCGTGAACCGAGATACCGGATTATCCAGATTTTAATGCAGGAGAGAGCCCTCCCCGAAGCCAGGAAAGAATTAGAAGATCTGTTGAAGCTGGAACCCAATGATCTGGAAGCCAACTTCCGCCTGTCCGTTCTTTTTTCGGAGCAAAAGGAATATTCCAAATCGATACAATTGCTCAAGGTGGTGATTGAACGGCGGGGAAATGACCCCCGCCTGCTCGATTATCTCGGTTCCCTTTATGAGGCCAGCAACGATAATGAAAAAGCGATCGAGGCCTATCAAAAGGTGATCGATGCCGACAAGACCTATTCCGACGGCTACATTCATCTTGCCTCGGTCTACCTCAAAGAGAAGAATATCCAGGCTTCGCTAAATGTTTTGGAAAAGGCTCAAAAGGCGAATCCCCAGAAAAAAGATATCTATTATTCCGCAGAGGGGTGGGTTTACCTTCAGGCCGACCGTCTAGATGAATCTCTCGAAGCTTTTGGCCAGGCCATAAAGATTAGCCCTAATAGTCCGGCTTTTCATTATAATCTCGGGCAGGCTTTTGACAAAAAAAACCAGTTCGAAGAAATGGAAAAAGAGATGAAAAAGGCGATAGAGCTCGAACCCGATTTTGCCAATGCCTTAAATTATCTCGGATATTCTTACGCCGATAAAAATATTAAAATTAAAGAGGCGCACGATCTGATCAACCGCGCTCTCAAAGTTCATCCCAATGATGGTTTTATCATTGACAGTCTGGCTTGGGTCTATTACCGGGAAGGGGAGTTTAATAAAGCGATTGAAGAGCTCACGCGGGCCATGAAATTTGTGCCGGACGACCCTACGATACATGAGCATCTGGGAGAAGTCTATCTCAAAAAAGTCCAGAAACAGCAGGCTAAAGAAGAGTTTTTACGATCGATTGAAATCGATCCGTCGAACCAGAAGCTGATCGACCGGTTTAAAGAAGCCGGCCTGGGAGATCCTCAATCCGAAGAGCGGATACAAAAAGCCTTAAAAAAGCTTGAGACCCAGCAAACGCCGTCTACGAACAAAACCAATCAAGCCGACTCGCACAACTCCAAAATATAATCTATCTAAATAAAATTATCATATAAATTTAATATGATAACAGTATTCTTGCGCTCGACTTTTTTATTCCCTCGGCATATCGGGAAACCCCCTCACAAGTGACATTTTTTGTCACTTGTGACAACAAAAGTTTGTCAAAAATATACTAAAATCAATTCACATGCCAGATAAAAAAATAAAACTCGTTGAAAACATAACGAATTTATAAATAAAGTGAATCTGGCATATTGAATGCATAATAAACTCCCCAAGTGGAGCGATAAAGCCATCGTAGATAAGGCAAAAAGTTCTTGTATATCCTGGCCGTTGAGAAGGGTTCAGGTGCAAGGCCGCAGTCTTGAAGGCGACGCAGGCGTACTTAGTGAGTACGTCGAGGAACCCGAAAGGCGAGAATGCCGCAAATGAGCCCTTATCGACGGGTAGAAATAATAACAACAAACAAAGAGAGGTCAATATGTTTAAACTCATTCACAGTAAAAAAGGGTTCACCCTGATCGAGTTGATGATCGTGGTTGCCATTATCGGTATTCTGGCCGCCATCGCCATCCCCAACTTTTTAAAATATCAGGCAAAATCAAAGCAGTCAGAAGCCAAGGTCAATCTGAAGGGTATCTTTACTTCTGAAACTTCGTATTTTGCAGAACAGAATGCGTTTGCTACTTTAAAGGCCGCGAATTATGCACCAACCGGGACTGCTCGGTATTCGTTAGCTGTTTTGAATACTACCGCTGAGTTTCCAGGAACTCCAACTCCTGCTGCTTATTCGGCGACTTATAGCGGCAATTTATGTACTCAAGGTGGAGCTCAACCTGCTTTTAGTAATGCCGCTCCCATTGGTTTTACGGCCGTAGCCTGGGCAACGATCAGCAATATAGGTTTCAGCGACCAGTGGCAGATTTCAGATGCTAATTTAATATGCAACAACAAAGTGGGATTTTAATTAAAACTCGGATCAAAAAGGGAGAAGGAACGACTCCTTCTCCCTTTTTTTTTACTGGCAGATATTAAATCTTAAATTAATGCTCTTCAGGAGGATTCCCGTGTTTACCGGAAAATTCAGCAAAAAGGGTTTTACGCTGATAGAATTAATGATTGTCGTCGCAATCATTGGAATCCTGGCGGCAATTGCCATTCCCAACTTCTTAAAATACCAGGCGAAAGCCAAAACATCCGAAGCAAAAGCCAACTTAAAAGGGATTTTTACCTCAGAGATCGCCTATTTTTCTGAAAATGGACAATACGGATCGCTGGGAGCGATTAACTATCCTCCCGCAGGAACGATTCGTTATTCTTATGGTATTGGTTTAAACAACACATCTGCCGAGACGGGTTATTTCGGCACTTCAAATCCAGGCATTTGGAACAGTTCTCAGGGTTTATGTGCTCAGACGATAGCTTCACCTGCTTTTAGTAATCTTTCTCCCATTGGTTTTACGGCCGCAGCCTGGGCTACATTAACTCTTAATATGGTAAATGATCAATGGGCGCTTAACGATCAAGCGATTCTTTGTAATGCCCAGACTGGCTATTAATAAAATTTGACAGTTTGAGTAAAACTGTTAGATTTAAGAATGTGCCACTCTTATTATCCATACGTCGATGGTCATTCTTCCAATTCAACCATTCAACCATCCAACCATTCAATAAATTCCTGATCTATTTGATCCTCTGTTTTTCTCCTTTAATTGAAGGGGGAACCACCTATTATCCTGTCGCAATAATCCAATTAATTTTATTGATCATTCTGGCAGGAGGAATTTATTCCTTTTATCATGGGAGTCAACATTTAAGTTTAAAATCCCCTTTTTTTTATACTATCCTTTCTTTTCTAACTTATTCAATTATGATAGCCATTTTAACTCCATATAAACTTCCAGCGTTTCAACAGACTCAATTGCTCTTTTTTTACTTTATCCTTTTTTATTTTTCCATTTTATTGAATTTAAGCCAAAAGACATATCATGAAACTGTAATTAAGCTTTTTTATCTAATGGGGTTGTTTGAGGCAATTTTGGGATTTATTCAGTATTTTGTATTTCATCAAAGGGCAAGGGGAACCTTTTTTAATCCTGATTATTATGGCGAATACCTCGCGATCATTTTTTGCATCGCCCTTGGACTGATATTAGAGGATCGGCGCAAGAGAGGGGTCGTTGCGAGTGAAACGAAGCAAACCCTGTCTTTGCCTCAACGAGAGATTACTTCGCATTTGGCTCGCAATGACATAGGCGGCGAATTGCCACGCACCCCTTGGGCGCTCGCAATGACAAATCGATGGATTGGCATACTGTCTCTCCTCCTTTTAGCCGTAGGGATCTTTCTTTCACAATCCAGGGGGGCAGCCCTGGCGTGGTCTTTGGGAATAAGTGTCATCTTGTGGAAACGTTTCAGATATAAGATCGCCTATGTCTGGCTGACCCTTTTTATTTTATTTACGGTCATTCCAAACCCCCTCCAGCACCGAATCTTAAACGATTATCGGAACGACCCCTACTCGTTCTCTCGCTTTGATATGTGGAAAGCCGCAACTCACCTGATTAAAGATCATCCTTATGGGATAGGTTTGGAACAGTATCCTTTCATATCTCCCCAATATGCTTTTTCTATCAATACCAATTTACAACATTACAGCAAGGTGGCAGAATCACCCCATAATGAATATTTGCGTCTCTTTTCAGAACTGGGGATCATCGGAGGTTTTTTCCTTTTGGTTGCAATAGTCTTTTTTTATTTAAAGTGGACTGACAAAAAAGACCCATCTTTTATTCATGCCGGGATCCTGGGTGGGACGGTGATTTTTTTTGCTCATGCTCTGGTTGACTCCAATTTTCATGAACCAGCATTAGTCATCAGCGTCCTGATCCTATCAACTTTCCTAGTCGACAGGAATTTATTTCAGGTCACTGATTTTAGAGAGTTAAGTCGGCTTAAAAAAATCATTTTCTATCCTGTCAGTATTGCTATTTTTATTGTACTGGGTTTTATCGTCGTCAAACCGGCGGTTGGCTGGCACTTCTACTCGAAGGGATATGCCCAGATTAAAAATCAGAAAGAGGACTTCGCACAGATTAACTATAAAAAAGCAATCTTTTGGGAGAGCCAAAATGCCCGGTACCATAATGCGCTGGCCAATGCGAATTTTATTATCTTCCAAAAAACGAATTATTATAGTTGGGTTTTCAAAGCCCTGGAAGACCTTAATCAAGCCTTGAGGCTTAATCCGCTGGATGGAAATTACTTAAAACTAAAGGGAGAGATTTACCAGGCTCTGGCCGCGAGAGAGCGAAATCCGGTCCAAATCAAGGAGCTTCTTGATAACGCATTTACAAATGACAAAGAAGCGTTAAAATTATTACCGTACGACGCTTCGCTTTATGTAGCCCTTGGATCGGTAGAGGAAGCTTCCGGCAAAACTGAAGATGCTGAAAGACATTACAATCAGGCGATCTTGATTGAACCGAATTATTTATTGGCCAGGGAAAAAAAAATAGAACTATTGTTAAAGTTGGGTCAAAAAGAAGCCGCTCTAAAGAATGATCAAGAATTGTTTTCCATTAACGACAGAATACAAAAACGGGCGGCTTCTGAAGGAGAAAAAGCCTTTATTTATTTTAATCAAGAGAGGCTTCGGAAAGCAGTCGAAGAGGCAAAATAAATGAAAACAAAAATAATATCAGCGTCACTCTTTTTACTATTTATTCCATTATTTATAGCTCTTTATTTTGTCCAGGTCCAGGTGGATCAAACATCCGGTAAAATGCCAAAAGCAGATTACTTTTCTACTCTGCCAAATGGGGAATTATTAAAGGCTTTTTCCATCGGTTATTCCTCGGTCATTGCAGACCTATTGTGGCTGGAAGTTGTTCAGGCGATCGGTGAAAAACAGCTTTCGGATTCTGGATATCAATGGATTTATCATGCCGTGGATGTCGTGACGACGCTTGATCCCAGGTTTGAATATTCCTATGAAATTGCCGGTATTGCCCTTGCCGCGCTCGGAAAACAATACGAGCTCAGCAACCGCCTTCTTCTAAAAGGAACTCAAAATATGCCGGAGGATTGGAAACTCCCTTTTTATCTTGGGTTTAACTACTATTTCTATTTAAATGACTATAAAAATGCGGCAAAATATATGTCTCTTTCATCCAGCCTCCCCGGCCATTCTCATTATCTTCCCGGTTTAGCCGCGAGGCTCTATGTGCAGGCCAACGATCCCGATTTGGCACTCGATTTTCTAAAGCAAGTTTATGATGATTCGAAAGATGAAAATACAAAACAACAGATTGAGCTTCGTATGAAAGAGGTCATTATCGAGCGAGATATTCGACGATTAAATCAGGCCATCGGGTTTTATCAACATCAGTTTGGAAAAATTCAGACTTTGGACGATTTAGTAAGGTCGAAGCTGATTCAAGGAGTTCCGCCGGAGCCATTTGGCGGAACCTACTTTTACGACAATGGATTGAAAACAGCTCAGAGCACGACCCACCCCGATCGAATGAAAGTATTTAAGTTTCATCAATGAAAATAGAAAAAGAGGATTCTCATATTAAAAAAAGCCTCTATGTTCTCCTTTTTGCGCTCCCGCTTTTAGGAGGAGGAAACTATTTTTTTAATCTATCTCCCTTATGGGGGGACGCCATTTTATTTCTAACGGTTCCGGTTAGTTTGTTACTTTTAATCTATCTTTCTCCAAAGAATCATCATTGGACGTTTCTCCGCTGGAGTGATGGTCTGCTGGCCGCTTTTATAACGGTGATGGTTCTCTCTTATATTTATTCCAGAAGCCGGTCTGACAGCTTGATGGCTCTTCTGTTATTTTTAGGAAGCGTCTCGCTGGCGCTTTTAGTTCGGTTAAGCGCAGTGGATGTCCACTCCATTGAGAGAATGGCAAAAATGATTTTGTTCTCGTCCCTCGGAGTCGTATTGTATGAATTTTATCAGTCCTTTTGGCAATTCGGGGCGATTGCTAAAACGATTTCTCTAGAAACAGGTAAAAAAGAACTCATCGATCATTTTCAAATGGTCAGGACCCCTTTTTCTACCTTTATGACATCCAATAACCTCGCCTGTTATTTGGTCATGCTGGTACCCCTCTGTTTCTATTTTCTAATCCTAGAAGAGAAAAAAGCTGGATCTTACAGATGGACGGTATTATTAAGTCTCCTTTCTTTAGCCCTTTTTATGACAGCTTCTAAAGGGGGAATACTCACTGCCTTTACCCTAACCCTGTTCATGCTGATATTTGTTTTTAAATGTGATAGAGAAGGTTTTTATCCTTTTTTAAAAAGAGTTTCTTTCTCGGTCATCGGCGCATTGGTCTTGACCGCTATTTTGTGGAATGTCGCATGGAAGCCGAAAGGCCAAAATTCATTTCAAAATGAAGTATCCGCGTTTATGGTAACGTCGGACAAGATTGAAAGTTCGGCAACCGGTCGGATCCACTATTGGGAGACAGCTTATCAAATGTGGAAAGACCGTTGGGTGGTAGGGTCAGGGATCGGCACTTATGCGGTCTTAAATCCTGAATATCAGGAAAGTGTTTATTACTCTAAACATGCCCATAATGATTACCTGGAAATATTGGCAGAATCGGGAATAGTCGGTTTATTTCTATTTTTAGCTTCTATTGCCGCTCTTTTTATTCTGGCCATAAAAGCCTTTCAAGTCTTGAATCAGGGAGAAGGGGAGAAAATATGGGCAAAAGAGCGGTTTCATAACGTGTTGCTCGGAGCCTGTTTAATCCTTTCGTTAACAGGCTTTCTCATCCATAGTTTTATTGATTTTAATTGGGAAATTCCGGCGAATAGAACGCTCTTTTTAATTTTATCGATGTTGCTGGCCTCTTGGATTGGCATTTTATTTTCTGCCTCTCCGGAAGAACATAAAGATGTCATCAAGATCGAAGTTGGAAATCGACTGGGTAGAATGTTGGTCTTCTCGTTGTTAATTGTCCTGTGGTTATGGATTCCAAAAGTGACCATTGCACAATCTTATTTTGATTTGGCATCCGATCCATTAGACCAGAAGGTCGCCAGTGATGAGAACCGGTTCAAATCCATTTCTTTTGCTAAGGATGCTTCAAGCCAGTTTCCTTCCCATTACAGGTACCATCTTTTTCTGGCAAAAGCTTACAGAGAGAACGGGCTCTTGACTTCCAGTCCGGAGGACTTCACCAAAGCCTTAAGTGAAGGGGAGAGAGCATTGTCACTGCAACCTGCGATTGCTGAAAATCATGGTGAAATTGCCGCTATACTTTATTTAAAAGGGGATCTTCATAATGCTGAAAAAGAGTGGAAAATAGCGATTAAAATGGGGAAGAAGCAATTAAAATATTACAATCAACTTGGAGCGTATTATCTTGATCAGAAAGATTTTGAGAATGCCCGAATCATTCTTGAGCAGGGATTGGCGCTTGCGAACGATTATATGGAAGCCCATCAATCGGAAATGAAAAACGAAGCTTTAAAAACCCATTGGCTTTTAAGCAGGTTAGACGAGATCGAATTAAGAGGAAAAAATGGAAATGATTAAGATAGAAGGGTTGCGAAAAGAATTTACCACTGGTTTTCTGAGAAAAAGATCGGTAGCGGTCGAAAGTCTGAATCTTTCGGTAGAAGAGGGTGAAATTTTTGGTTTTCTGGGGCCGAACGGAGCGGGTAAAACAACAACGATTAAAATGTTGCTCGGTCTGATTTATCCTACAGGAGGCAATGCCTGGATGTTCGGTCAGCCTGTTTCAAATGTTCAGATGAGGAGGAATGTCGGGTTTTTACCGGAACAGCCCTACTTTTACGATTATTTGACGGCTGAGGAGTTTTTGTCTTTTTACGGGGGCCTTTTTGACATCAGAGAATCGGTGTTAACTCTAAAAATTAAAGAGCTCCTTTCCCTTGTCGGCCTGGAAGGTAAAGAAGAAATCCAGCTTCGGAAATTTTCAAAAGGGATGCTTCAGCGGATCGGGATCGCCCAGGCTTTAATTAATGACCCCAAACTGGTCATACTAGATGAACCCATGTCGGGCCTTGATCCGATCGGGAGAAAAGAGATCCGGGACATTATTATGTGTTTAAAAGAAAATGGTAAAACGATTTTTTTCAGTTCTCATATCCTGCCCGATGTTGAGATGATCTGCGACCGGGTCGGGATAATCGGCAAAGGAAAGCTGCTCAAAACCGGAAAAGTAGACGATCTGATTTACTCGCTGAGCACAAAGTCTATTGAAATGATGGTGGAAGGGTTAAATGAAGATGTTTTGAGAAAGCTCGAAGCTCAAGGCTCAAAGTTGCAAAGAGCGGCCACCAGCGGGAAAAAGTCTCTTTTGATTTTTGAAAAAGAAGCGGAAGTTCAAAATGGGATCAGAACAGTCATGGCAAATGGGGGTAAAATTATTTCAATTACCCCGCAAAAAATGTCATTGGAAGAATATTTTGTAAAACAGATCGAGGAGGGGCGTCATGCATAAAGTATACATTATTGCCTACAATACTTTCCGTGAGGCGATCCGGGATAAAATATTGTATAACCTCCTTATTTTTGCTCTGGTCATTATAGGAGCTTCTTACCTGCTCAGCACGTTAACCCTGGGAGAACAGTCGAAGATTATTCTCGATTTGGGATTAGGGAGCATGAATTTATTCGGCGTACTGATTGCCATATTTGTCGGCATTGGGCTGGTCAATAAAGAAATCGAACGGAAAACCATCTATACGATCGTTTCCAAGCCTATTGCCCGTTACCAGTTTCTCATCGGAAAGTACCTCGGACTGGTGGCTACCCTCTTTGTCAATTTATCGATTATGCTGGGTGGTTTTTATTGTTCTTTTTATTTACAGAAAACCGGACTTTTGTTTCTCTATGCCCCTGAAGTTCACCTGGATCCTGGTTTTTATAAAGCGGTCTTTTTAATCTTTATCGAGCTAATGGTGGTGACCGGGATAGCGATCTTATTTTCGACCTTCACTACCTCTACGCTGGCCGCCATCTTTACCCTGTTTTTTTATGTCATTGGCCATTTGCTGGGAACCTTAAAAGAGTTGTCATTAAAACTTCAAGACCCGATATCCAGGAACCTTTTAGACGGCCTTTATTACTTCTTACCCAACCTCGAAAAGTTCAATATCAAGGCGGAAGTGGTTCATCATGTGCCGATATCATTAAATTATATGATTCTGTCGACCCTGTACGGCCTGCTATATATTTTGGCGCTTTTAACGCTGGCCAGCCTGATCTTTCAGAAACGGGACTTCAAATAACAGTATCGTTCATAAAATGAACAATATTCTTGACGGAAATAACATTTCCTGATATCGTTCATATTATGAACAAAAAAACAGAACACCCTCAACACTCTGATGACTACCGCTCTTTACTGCTCCTTGATGAAATTTCCAAGGGTGAAAAACTGACCCAAAGAGATCTCAGCAAAAGCCTCCATGTCGCCCTCGGTCTTATCAATTCTTATGTTAAGAACCTCGTGTCAAAAGGCTATATTGTTGTTTCAAAAATCCCAAAAAAAAGATATAAATACTACCTGACACCTAGCGGGTTTGCCGAAAAGACCCGCCTTACCTATCAGCACTTTCAGAATTTTACCAACCTTTATAAAGTCGCGAGAAGGGATTTTCATTTACTTTTCAACAACATTCAAAATTCAGATATAAAAAGAGTGGTCTTCTGCGGATTTGATGAAATTACGGAAATCGCCTTTTTATCCCTTAAGGAAACAGATCTAAAACTCGTGGGAATTCTCGATAACATAAACGCGGGGAAAAAGTTTTTTGGCCAGGAGATTATGACCATGGAACAAATCAGTCATATCGGTTACGACATCGTTGTCATTACCTCTTTTCAAAACGGAGAGGCGCTTAAGAAACGTTTGCTTGAATTTGGAGTAAATGAAAAAAAGATCTATGACATCAGTGCCGGAAGTTGGCTTAAAAGAATTGACGGCTAAATTTTCGGGTAAACGGGATTTCTAAAGGTGAAAAAGAAGAAGATTAATAAACGATCACAAATTGAACGAACAGGGAACTGGAAAATATGAAGAATATCGACTGGTCTGATCAAACGATACTCATTACCGGCGGGACAGGGTCGTTTGGCAAGAAATTTACCGAATTTGTCCTTCACAAATTACATCCCAAGAAAATCATAATTTTTAGCCGTGATGAATTGAAACAGTTTGAAATGCAGCAGCAATTTTCGCATCCATCGCTTCGCTATTTTATCGGGGATGTCAGAGATAAAGATCGGCTTCATCGTGCGTTCCAGGGAGTAGACATTGTTGTTCACGCGGCCGCATTAAAACAGGTTCCTGCGGCAGAATATAATCCCTTTGAAGCGATCAAGACAAATATTTTAGGAGCCCAAAATATCATTGACGTTGCGATAGATCATAGAGTTAAGAAAATTATTGCCCTCAGCACGGATAAAGCCGCTAACCCGATTAATCTTTATGGCGCGACGAAATTATGCTCCGATAAACTTTTTGTTGCAGGCAATGCCTACGCTGCCAGTGAAAATACCCGTTTTAGTGTCGTTCGGTACGGAAATGTCGTCGGGAGCCGTGGATCGGTGATTCCATTTTTTAAACAGAAAAAAGCTTCCGGGGTGATACCCATCACGGATAAACGAATGACCCGCTTCTGGATCACTTTAGATCAAGGGGTAGCGTTCGTCATTCATTCTCTCGAAAGAATGATTGGAGGAGAAATTTTCATACCGAAAATTCCGAGTATGAATATTATGGACCTGGCCCAGGCGGTGGCCCCTGGTTGCAAGTATGAATTTGTCGGGATTCGCCCGGGAGAAAAACTCCATGAAGCGCTCATTTCCGAAGACGATGGACGAAAGACCCTGGAATACGAGGACCACTATATCATTCAGCCCGATTTTTCCTGGTGGAGTGAAAAAAAAGTTCAAGGTGGCAAACCCGTTCCCGAAGGATTCAAGTATACCAGTGATGCCAATCCGCAATGGTTAAAAGGGGAAGATTTAAAGAAAATGATAGAGCTTGATCATGCCTGAATTTATTCCTTATGGCCGCCAGTCTGTTACCGAAGACGACATTTTAACAGTTGTTGAAGCTTTGAAGTCCGACTGGTTAACGCAAGGTCCGATCATTGAACAATTTGAAAAGGCTGTAGCCGAATACTGTGATGCTAAGTATGCAGTTGCTGTTAATAGTGGAACATCGGCTCTACATATTGCCTGTTTGGCGGCAGATTTTGGTCATGGAGATATCTTATGGACTTCTCCTAATACATTTGTGGCCTCCTCTAATTGCGGGTTGTATTGCGGCGGAAAAGTCGATTTTGTAGATATAGACGCCGATACCTATAACATAAGTGTAAATGCGCTCGAAATGAAACTCGAATCGGCTCACAAAGTAAACAAACTCCCTAAAATTGTTATCCCTGTTCACTTTGCCGGTCAATCCTGCCAGATGGATAAAATCTCGGAATTGGCAAAACATTACGATTTTACTGTCATTGAAGATGCATCCCATGCGTTCGGAGGGCGCTATCGCGGGATAAAAATTGGAAAATGCATTTTTTCCGAGATGACGGTTTTCAGCTTTCATCCTGTAAAGATTTTTACTACAGGAGAAGGGGGGATGGTCTTGACGAATAAAAAAGAGTATTACGAAAAACTGATTAGATTAAGAAGCCACGGAATTACCCGTAATCCAGAACTGATGGAAGGAAAATCGCATGGTCCCTGGTATTACCAGCAAATTGAACTCGGTTTTAATTACCGCATGACCGATTTTCAGGCGGCGCTCGGCACTAGTCAGATTAAACGGGTTGATGATTTTGTAAAGAAGCGGCATTTATTGGCAAATCGATATAATTCTCTATTGAAAACACTTCCTTTAGTATTGCCATGGCAAGACCCTGAAGTCGTTTCGGCATATCACCTGTATGTTGTCAAATTAAAACTTAATAAAATAAAAAAGACTTATTTACAGGTCTTTGAAGAACTTCGTGCAAAGGGTATTGGAGTGAATCTTCATTATATTCCGGTACATACTCAGCCATATTACAAGAAACTAGGTTTTAGTCTGGGAGATTTTAAAGAAGCAGAAAGATATTATCAAGAAGCGATGAGCCTTCCGATTTATCCCGGATTAAATGAACGCCAGCAGGATTTAGTCATAAACGCGTTGTCCAACAGCTTATTTTCATAAACAGGTATTAGGTATGAATTGTTTAACCGATAGATGAATACAATCTCATTACGCGTGATCATTCAAAGCCGTCTCTCTTCATCTCGATTACCGGCGAAGGCTCTGCTTCCAATAAGAGGGGTACCTACGGTAGTCCTATGCGCTAAGCGTGCTGCCAATACAGGGTTTGATGTTGTTGTGGCAACATCGACAGATGATTCCGATGACTTGCTTGCCGATGTTTTGGCCGGTCATCATATTCCATTGATCAGGGGACCTTTGAAAGACGTTTTGGGAAGATTTGTATTGGCTACAGAAGACATGTCTCCAGATTCGATTGTCGTTAGATTAACGGCCGATAACCTGTTCCCTGATGGAAAAATAATCGAAGAAATGTTTCAGAATATTATAAAAGATGGCCGGGCCTATATATCGACACAATCTCTGTCGAGAGATTTTCCTTATGGATTGAGTGTGGAAGCATTTACAGTCAAAGCTCTACGTGAAGCAAACTCCATAGCGAAGGACGATTATGACAGAGAACATGTTACTCCATGGATTAAGAGAAAATATGAAAACCTAAAGCTTCTTCCATCAAAATACGAATCACTTGGAAAACTTGGAAATTTACGGTGTACTCTGGACACCTTTGATGATTATTTACGTTTAAATAAGATATTTGCCGGCGTATCCGATCCGATTCAAACCCGATGGAATCATCTTTGCGAAAAGTTAACCAATCTTCCCGAAAACTTGGAAGAAAAGGTTCCGTATCACTTCCAAAATGGAGAGTTGGAGAGTGATCTGACCCTGGGTACCGCACAGTTAGGGATGCTTTACGGTGCCGCGAATGTTTCAGGGCAACCTACTTTTGCGGAATCCAGTGCAATTATAAAGCAGGCGATTACGCACGGAGTTACCTGTATTGACTCTGCCAGCGCTTATGGCGATGCTGAACGAATTATAGGCGAAACGCTAGTTGGCGGCCTTGGCGAACGTGTAAGAGTGGTAACAAAACTTGATCCATTACAGCATCTGAATTCATCTTGGTCCGAAAATGTTATTCGGACTGCGGTAGATGCGAGTATATTTCGTTCATGTCGAAGGCTGGGAACTGACCAGCTACAGACATTGTTACTCCACAGGTGGCACCATCGTTATGCCTATAACGGGGCCATTTGGAGAAGATTAATTGAGCTGAAAGAAGAGGGAATTATTAAAAATATCGGAGCTTCGGTATATTCACCTACAGAAGCTTTTGACGCATTAAAAGATCCGGTAATCACTCATATACAACTGCCGATGAATATCCTGGACTGGAGATGGAAAATGTCTGGGTTTAAAACGGAAGTGTTAAGCAGGCCCGAAGTGGTTATCCACGCTCGCAGTGTATTTTTGCAGGGTATATTGATCGCGGGGGAAAACTTCTGGCCATCTGTTAAAAATGTCGATGCTCGATCCTGGTTTGAAAAGATGGATCGGCTGATAGACAAACTTGGTTTAGATGGCCGGGCTGATCTCTGCCTGTCTTATGTGCGGGGACAGACCTGGATTGCAAGTATTGTGATAGGAATGGAAACCGCCGCTCAATTATCTCAAAATGTCCGATTGTTTCAGAAAAGACCTCTTACGGAAAAAGAATGCGAAGTCTGCGAAGAAGAATTCAAGGGCGCGCCGGAAGCGTTGCTGAACCCTTCAGAATGGATAAGAAAATGAAACCATTTGGAAAAGGTATTCATCTTTTTAATCTGAAAGGCCGTATCGCTTTTGTATCCGGTGCTGCGGGACACCTTGGTAAAAGTTTGTCTTACGCTCTTTGTGAGGCTGGCGCCCATGTCATTCTTAACGGACGAAACCTGGCAAGACTCAATCAACTTGCCGTTGAGATGGAGTCACAGGGGTTTGATGTAAGTACAGAAGCTTGTGATATGACACAGGATGAAATGCTAATCAAAATGTGGGAGCGCATTTCGGCGTCCCATAAGCGAATAGATATTATCGTTAACAACGCCCATTCAGGACGTGCTGGCACGATGAACGATTCAACGCTTAAGGATTTTGATAATGCCCATCGCATCGCGGTGTCGGTCGCTTTTCGAAACGTACAAATGGCTCTGCCATTGCTAAAGGAAGCAGGGCTCACAAATGCTGGAGGGGCATCGGTCATTAATATCGCGTCAATGTATGGTGTTGTCAGTCCGGACCCGTCTATTTATGGAAATAGCGGGTTTAACAATCCTCCCTATTATGGCGCTGCAAAGGCGGCTCTCATACAATTGACCCATTATTTAGCCTGTCATCTCGCAGGTTCAGACATTCGAGTTAACAGTATAAGCCCCGGTCCGTTCCCAAAATCTGAAATTAAAGAAACTCACCCTGATTTTTATGGGGAATTGTGCAGAAAAAATCCAATGGGTAGAATTGGTGACCCGGAGGAGCTTAAAGGGGCTCTTTTGTTTTTAGCCTCTGATGCGTCATCGTATGTAACGGGAATAAATTTACCGGTTGATGGTGGTTGGACAGCATGGTGATTTTGTGTCTGTTTCCGAGATTCGCAAAACAGGATATTTTCGGGAACAAAGTACATGAATAATAGGCTTACTAAAAGTTCGAATTGCGTCTTCAGGGCTGACGCCTCATCCGAAAAAAGCA
>JBGPKT010000040.1:0-19359 GCA_041486115.1 Nitrospiria bacterium
ATGAAAAAGAAGAGCGATCATCTTGGCTATCTTAACAGGAGCTATTCTAGCATGGTTTAGGAGACAAAACCAATCCGGTCGAGGGGCCAGAACCGGAGCATGGCTTTTGCTTTTACATTTTGGACCGGAACGAATCCCCAGATATGGCTGTCATAACTGTTATTCCGGTTGTCTCCGAGAACGAAAAGGGTATTATGGGGGACTCGAAACGGTTCCAGGCGGTAATGAGGAGATTCTTTAATATATTTTTCTTCGGCCGGTTTGTTGTTGACATAAACCGTTCCCTCTTTAATTTCTATCCAGTCCCCTTCAATGCCGATCACTCTTTTTACAAAGGGAATTCCCCCGCTTGCCGCCGCCTTTGCCGGAGGGGTGAAGATGACAATCTCCCCCTCTTTGGGAGAGCGGAAACGATAAATAAATTTATTGCTGAAAAACCGGTCTCCGATAGCGATGGTCGGCTCCATTGAACCGGTGGGGACGACAAACGCTTCGACCACGGTGACCTTAATCGCGATGGAAAGGATAAACGCAATCAAAAGGCTCCGGGCATATTCCCAAGTTTTTTTTGCAAAACGATTTTCACTCATAGACGGCCAATAATCCGCCGCTCCGGAGATTGCGCCTCAGGAACCGACGACCTCCTTTAATTTATATCCCATCGGTTTAATTGTAATTAAATCCGTTTCTAAAGACGGGATTTTTGACCGGAGTCTTCTGACATGGACATCGACCGTGCGAGTAGGATCTTTTGAAATCTGCCCCCAGATCTCCTTTAAGAGCGTTTGGCGCGACTGGACTTTCCCCTGATTCTTAATGAGAAATTCAAGGAGAGAAAACTCCTTGGGGGTCAGCCAGACCTCTTTCCCTTCATTCCAGACCTCGTGTTTTTCCGAGTCTAGGAACAATTTCTCGCCATAGGTTGTCCGGGTGCGGTGATGTTTGTTCTTGGGAGGAACTCTTCTGAAAACAGCCCGGATTCTGGCAACCAACTCCTTCGGATGAAAAGGTTTGGCGAGATAATCGTCCGCTCCTTGCTCAAAACCGCTCAACCTGTCGGAAAGCGTATTTTGGCCTGTGAGAATAATGATAGGAATATCAGCGCTATTTTTTGAACTTCGAATCTGCCTCGCCAGGTCCATTCCTTCCATATCGGGAAGGCCGAGATCGAGAAGAATTAAATCGGGAGGGGACTGCGCCAGTTTTTTTAAGGCTTCTTTTCCGTTTTTTGCAAGATTAGGCATAAATCCTTCTTTCACAAGGATCGTAATGACGATATCCGAGACCATTGTGTCGTCTTCAATGATGAGAACTTGCCGTGACATCTTTAAACCTTTCATTTATTGAACCGGGTTAAAAATTAGGAGGCATTACCGGTAGTTGGAAAATTCCAGATCAACTCCAAAATCTTTTTTCTTTAAAGTTGCGATGACAGCCTGCAAGTCATCTCTGTTTTTTCCGCTAACCCGGACCTGATCTCCCTGAATCTGAGCTTGTACTTTAAGTTTTGCGTTTTTGATTTCCTTGACGATTTCCCTGGCGGCATCGGAGGGGATTCCCTGCTGAATTTTTACCTTTTGCCGGACGGTATTGCCCAACGCCTCTTCCACTTTTCCATAATCCATGGCTTTCAGGGAAATGTTCCGTTTGACCAGCTTGGACTCAAGGATATCGGTGACGCTTTTCAATCTGTAGGCGTCATCAGAGGTTAAAACAATCTCTTCTTTTTCAAGGACAATATTGCTGATGCTCCCTTTAAAATCAAACCGCTGATGAATCTCTTTCATCGCTTGATCCACGGCATTTCTTAATTCCTGAAGATCTACTTTGGATACGATGTCAAAAGAATTCTGGTCTGCCATGGCGATCTCCAAAAAGGATGTTTAAAGATAAAAGAATCCTATTCTATTCTGTTTTAGCAAAACCTCTTATGGCGAATATTAACATAAATAATCCGAAGAGTGCCAATATATTTATACTGTAGAGCATAGAATACCTGCTGTTTCCAATTGTGATAATTCTGAGAATTTCGACTCCATAAGTCAACGGGTCCAGCCGGGTCAGCCGGTCCATCCAAAGAGGGAGGTTCTGGGTGGAAAACATCGCCCCGCTTAAAAAAAACATCGGAAGCATGATAAAATTGGTGATCAGGGTAAAACCCTGCATGCTTTTCATTCTTGACGCAATGACAATTCCCATGGCGGAGAGAATAAATGAAATAAAAAACATGGCGGGAATCAATTTTAGAATAGCGGCCATGGAGAGGTTCAGATGGATGATCGGCGCAAAGACCAGCATCAGGCATCCTTGAAACATCGAGACGGTGCTCCCACCGAGCGTTTTTCCCATCGCGACAGACCATCTGGAAATCGGAGCGACCATGACTTCTTTTAAAAAACCGACTTCCCGGTCCCAAACGATTGAAATAGCAGAGAAAACCGAGGTGAAAAGAAGCGTCATGGCAAGGATTCCGGGAAAGATAAAGTGGAGATAACCGGGGCCGGAGCTGCTGCTCTGAAGGCCGGCGGCCGGGGCGCTCCTGCTTAATCCGGTCCCCAGGATGAGAAGGTACAATGCCGGTTGAACCGTTGCGCCGATCATTCTCGGCTTGTCCCGGAAAAATTTCCGGACATCTCTCAGCCAGATAATGTAGACGCCGTTTAAATTTTGTTTCATCCTCTCCCTCTTGTCCTGATCCGGCCTCTTGCTCTCATCGTCGCTTTCCGGTCGGCACCTTCTTCCCGTATGTAATGGCCGGTCAGGTTTAAGAAAACGTCATCAAGGGTCGGGCCGGTCAAGTTGATTGAGGTGATAAGAAAAGGGGATTCCCGGATGAACTCGGGGATAAATTCTTCTCCTTTAGCGGCTTCGAATAACAGGTAGCCTTCTTCCTCAACGGCTTCTAGATGGTATTTTTCCCGGATAAAATGGATGGCCCTTTCGGGATTATCTGTTTTAAACCGGATATGATCTCCGGCGATTTTCTGTTTCAGCTGATAAGGGGTTTCAAGAGCCACCATCTCGCCATGGTCAATAATCGCGATCCGGTCGCAATGTTCCGCTTCATCCATATAGTGGGTGGTCAGAAAAATGGTTAAATGCTCCGTTTCTTTCAGCCGGTGAATATACGTCCAGATATGTGACCGGCTTTGGGGGTCGAGTCCGAGGGTCGGTTCATCCAGAAAGAGGACTCTGGGAAAATGAAGGAGGCCTCGTGAAATTTCAAGCCGCCTTTTCATCCCCCCTGAAAAAGTGTTAACCAGATGGTTTTTTCGCTCTTCGAGGCCCGTCAGCTCCAGAAGCATCTTCATCCGCTCCAGTTTCAATTTCTTCGGAACATTGTAGAGACGGGCGTGAAAATCAAGGTTTTCCCATGCGGTCAGTTTTTCATCGAGGCTCGGGTCCTGAAAAACCACCCCAATCGATCTTCGGACCTCGTGCGGGAAGGCGGCCACGTTAAACCGGTTTAGTGTCATCTTCCCGGAGGTCGGTTTTAATAAGGTGCAGAGCATATTAATCGTCGAAGTTTTTCCCGCGCCGTTCGGCCCGAGAAACCCGAATACCTCGCCGGCTTTAACCGTAAAAGAAAGGTCTTTAACTGCCGTAATGACTCTTTTTTGATGCCGGTACTCTTTTTTAAGATGTTCGACGGTAATCATGTCCATGAGCAGAACTCTTCTATTTATTGAGCGGGAAGAAAAGGGCGGATGATATCGGTTCCTTCGGGTGCGATAAAACTAAAACTCTGATCGGTAAGTCCGGAATTGATGAGAACATTCAAAAACTTAAAAGAAGAAGTGTTCTGATTCCGCTGAAAAAGCCTTAGTTCCCGGATCAGGTAGGTCGAAGGGTCGATTTCAATCATCACTTTTTCGAGGTTTTCATCCTGCTGCCGGGGGATCAGGAGCAGACGATAGGGAGAGGCATTTTTTCCGGGAGCCGGCTTAATGACAAACTCCCTGCTCAGGATCGACTCTCCCGACAAGAGGCGGAGAGGGAGCTGCGATTCCTGCTCCTTTGAAAAAATCCCCGAGACCGCCTGATGCTGGTCGGGGAGATACGTGGTAATCTGTTTACCGACGATATAAAGATCCTCTTTTTTGGGCTGAAGATAAACAAGTTTCATTTTGTCTTTCTTTTTTAAAAAGAGTTCCCCGGTATACTTCACCGCGGTTTTAAAGTCCTGAATGGTGGTTTCCTGTTCAAAAGAAGCCTTGAGGTCTTTCAGTCCTTGATAGGAGGCCTGAACTTTAGGAATGAGGTCGCCGGGGGGCGTCTCCGACGCAGACAAAAGACGGGGCTCGGAGAGCGCCAAGCTCAAAAACAAAAAGTGGAACAAGAATCTTTCGCGCATTTATTCGTCCGGACTTCTTCTGATTAAGACTTCCCGCTGTTTTCCGCCCGAGGCCGGCCCGACTACGCCGTCTTCTTCCATCATTTCAATCATCCGGGCCGCTCTGGGGTAGCCGACTTTGAACCGCCTTTGAAGAAAAGAGGCCGAGGCCTGCCCGGTTGAAATGACCAGTTCTCTTGCCTGTTCGTATAAATCGTCCCGCTCATCCCCTCCTCCCGGTTGATTTTGGTCGGGGATTTCAGGGAGTTTAAAGGCTTCATAGTTCGGCTTTTCCTGTCCCTTGATAAACGAGACCACTTTTCTAATCTCGTCTTCGCTCACATAAGGGCCATGGATCCTGATAATCCTTCCCGTCCCTCCCATGAGATAGAGCATGTCTCCCTTGCCAAGGAGCTGTTCGGCTCCGTTGGCGTCAAGGATCGTACGGGAGTCTGTTTTAGACGAGACCTGAAAAGAGATCCGGGCTGGAAAGTTGGCTTTAATAACGCCGGTCAGGACATCCACCGAGGGCCTCTGGGTGGCCAGGAGGAGATGAATGCCGGCGGCCCTTCCCATTTGAGCGAGCCTCCCAATCGAGTCTTCGACTTCCTTCTGCGAGGTCATCATCAGGTCGGCCAGTTCGTCAATGATTACGACCAAATAGGGCATTGTTTTCGGAGCAGACTCTTCCGGATCATCCGGCTTCGGCACCTTCATTTTTTGGTGGGGTTTAAGCTTATGAAATCCTTCGATGTTGCGGACGCCTGCCTCGGCGAGCGTCCGGTATCTTCTCTGCATCTCCATCACCACCTCCTGAAGCCCTTTGGCCGCTTCACGGGGCTGGGTAATGACCGGTTTGATTAAATGGGGAATATCATTATACGTGGTCAACTCAAGCATCTTGGGGTCGATCATCAGCATTTTTAATTCACTCGGCCGGGTAGAGAATAAGAGGCTGAGGACCATGGCATTCAGAGCGACGCTTTTTCCGGAACCTGTCGCTCCCGCCACCAGAAGATGGGGCATTTCGGTGAAATCAGCGGTAATCGGCTGGCCGGAGATATCTTTTCCCAGGTAGAGGGGGAGTTTCACCGAAACAGGGGCATTTGGGAAAATCAGGTGTTTCAGCGATACGATTTCACGGACTCGGTTCGGTATTTCAATCCCTACAGCCGATTTTCCCGGGATCGGTGCGACAATTCTCACGCTCATGGCTTTCATGGCGAGCGAAAGATCATCCGATAAATTGGTAATCCTGTTGACCTTGATCCCTGCCGCCGGTTCGAACTCATACAGGGTGATCACAGGCCCCGGGTGGACTGCGGAAACCTTCCCTTCTATCCCAAAATCAAGAAGCTTTTTTTCAAGGATCTGGGCATTTAGAACCAGCTCCTCCTGGGACATTTTTTCCGATGCCGGAACCGGTTCATCCAGAAGGGTTAACGGGGGGAGCTGATAATCTCCCTTCGAAGGCAAAAATGGGAGTATCTCCTGTTTTTCCTCTTTTTCAACCAGTTCCGGGAGAGACGCGTCGATGATTTTCGGTTTAGGCCGGGGAAAGAGGAGCTTTTCAACTTTCCGGGCGTTATCTTTGACTTTTTTCGTCGTCTTAAAGGAGAAGGCAAAACCTTTTCTTAAGAATCCGAAAAATGCGGAACATTTTTGATAAAAACTGATTCCAAAAGACCAAGGCGAAAAATGGGTTAAAAACATGAACGATAAAAGAAGGAGTGAAAACGAAACCAGATAGCTTCCAAAAGGTCCAAAATAACGGATAAAGAGAGTTGTTTCCATTTTTCCCAACAGTCCTCCGGTTTCTTGGCTCAAAATCCACTCTCCGGAAATCGAAGGCCACCTGGGAATCAGAAGGTTCAGCGACGCGGGAAATGAAAAAACCAGGCTGACGGTCCCGATAGTATTCCATCGGTTAAAAAAAGGCTCTCCATCTTCGGAGGTGTCTTTAAGTTTTCTCCATCCGATCAAAAGGAGGTAGAGCGGAAGGAGGTAAGAAGAGGCCCCGAAGAGGGTCAAGAATCCGTCGGAAAGATAAGCCCCCGCAATCCCCATGAGATTGCTTGCCGGCGGGGTTCCTGACGTTGTAAAAGCAGGGTCCTGAGGAGAATAAGAGAGGAGGCTGATCAAGGTCACCAGAGAAAGGATTAGGCAGATGACCCCCTTGATTTCATTTTTTCTTTTCTTCTTCATTAGAAAAAGACCAATCCTTACATTTCCAAAATAATAGGAATGATCATGGGGCGGCGTTCCATCTGTTTATAAATATATTTCCCCAATATTTTTTTGACCATTCCTTCGATGACAATCCACTCTGATTTTACTTCGGGATTGAGCTCCGACAATAATTTTAAAATCAGAGCTTTTAATTCAGAGAAAAGGCCGTAGGCCTCCTCTTCCGATAAAAACCCTTTAGAAATGATTTCAGGTTCCGAAGCGATTTCTCCGGTTGATTTATCAATGCCGATGATTAAAACAATTATACCGTCCTGGCCGATATGCTTCCTGTCCCTGAGAACAAAGTCCGCCACATTGCCCACCCCTTTGCCGTCGACAAAGACTCTGCCGGAAGGAACTTTTTTTTCTTTGACCCACCGGTCGGCCGCTAATTCGACGACATCGCCGTCTTCCATCAGGATAATATTCTCTTTTTTAATTTCAAGGCTTTCGGCGAGTTTGGCGTGATGGATCAGCTGGCGGTACTCGCCATGAATCGGAATAAAAAACCTGGGGCGGACCAGGTTGATCATTATTTTCAACTCTTCCTGGCTTGCATGGCCTGAGACATGAATTTCGGAAACCCGTTCGTAAACTACCTCCGCTCCCCGCCGAAAAAGATGGTTGATGATCCGTCCGATTGCCCGTTCGTTTCCTGGGATTGCCCGCGACGAGAGGAGGACCGTATCTCCCTCTTTAATTTTGATTTGTTTATGCGTATCAATGGCCATCCGGAAAAGAGAGGAGAGAGGCTCCCCCTGGCTCCCTGTTGTTAACAGGATAATTTGATTGTCCGGGAAATCGTTGATCGTTTCCAGTTTCATCATGATGTCAGGAGGTATTTTAAGATAACCGAGCTCTGCCGCAATCTGGGTATTTCTAATCATGCTCTTTCCAGACAAAAAAATCTTCCGGTTCGATAGCACGGCTGAATCGACCGCCTGCTGGACCCGGTGGATATTGGAGGAAAACGTGGCGACAATGATTCTTCCCTTGCTCTGGCAGAAGATTTCGTCAAAAGCCCTGCCGACGACTTTTTCCGACAGCGTATATCCCGGACGTTCGGCATTCGTGCTGTCCGATAAGAGGGCGAGCGTGCCGAGGTCTCCATATTCGCCGAGCTTCTGAATATCGGTTCTTTCACCATCGACGGGTGTTTGATCGATTTTAAAATCGCCGGTATGAATGATCCTCCCGACCGGGGTGGTAATGCCCAGGGCGACGCCATCTACGATGCTGTGGGTCACCCGGATAAATTCGATTTTAAAAACGCCAAGGGTGATGGTTTCGCGGGGTTTGACCGGGTTTAATAAGACGTTGATTAAGTTTTTTTCTTTGAGTTTTGCCGAAATAAGACCAATAGTTAAAGGAGTCGCATAGATCGGGGGATTGATCTCCGACAGTAAAAAAGGGAGGGCTCCGATGTGGTCTTCGTGGCCATGCGTGATGATGATCCCCCTGATTTTTGATACATTTTCCTTTAAATAGGTGAAATCAGGGATCACAATATCGATCCCAAGCATCTCCTGATCGGGAAACATTAACCCGGCGTCAACGAGGATGAGGTCGTTTTCATATTCATAGACCATCATGTTCATGCCGACCTCCCCCAAGCCGCCTAGGGGGATAATCGAAAGGGCCTGATGATGGAGAGATTGAAGCGGAGGAGCGGCAAATAAGGTTGGCTGATTCATATTTGAATTATCCTAGCATGGAAGCCCTCCTAATTCAATCATTGCTCCTGACCCGATTCAACTCTTCTTATCATTATCAGGCCATGTTATAATTTTCGAAGCAACCAGGGAAAAAGAAAATCTAACACAAATAAAAAAGGAGAAACACATGAAACCCATTTTAAAATTAAACCAATCATCCTGGATATTGGCATCTCTCGGAATGTTTTTTCTGAGTTTTTCGGTATATGCGATGGAGCCTGATGCCATGAAGATGGACGAAGGGAAGGAAAAAATGATGCAGAGCGATAAAATGAGCGCCGATGAGATGATCCTGAAAGGGGAAGAGATGATGACCCGGGGAAAAGAAATGAAGAAAAAGGGTGAGATGATGAAGAAAAAAGAGATGAAAAAAGGTGGAACGATGAAAGAGGAAGGGATGATGAAGGAAAAGGAAATGAAAGGAGATAAAATGGATGATATGGAAATGAAAGAGATGGAGAAATAATCGGTGATCACCATTATGAAAAGATTTGTTTTTGACCTCTTTCGGGTATGGGTCGGATTTTGGGTTTTAATAGCGCCCTTTTCCGCAGGCGCGGAAGAAAAACCGGCATTAAAAGGGAAACAAACCGAGGTGGCCACCTTCGCAGGAGGGTGTTTTTGGTGCATGGTTCCTCCATTCAAAAAATTGGAGGGAGTCATTTCAGTCACTTCGGGCTATACAGGCGGTCATACCGAGAATCCTACCTATGACCAGGTGTCGTCCGGAGGAACAGGCCACGCCGAAGCTGTTCAAATTAAATACGATCCCGGTCAAATCAGTTATGAGACCCTCTTGAATGTCTTCTGGCATAATATTGATCCGACTGCTGTCGACTACCAGTTTTGTGATCATGGCAATCAGTACAGAAGCGAGATTTTTTACCAAACCGATAAGCAGAAACGGCTGGCGGAGGAGTCCAGAGCCATCCTCGAAAAAACAAAGCCATTTAAAGGCCCCATTGTTACAAAAATCAGCCCTGGTTTAAAATTTTACCCGGCCGAGGAATATCACCAAGATTTTTACAATAAAAGCCCTATTCGCTACAAATTTTATCGCCATCGTTGCGGGCGAGATCAGCGGCTCGAAGAACTTTGGGGAAAATCAAATTCTCCGCATTGAGAGAAAATGGCGTCTAAAAAATCAGGGCAAGATCAAAGTGAACCCTTTGTGTTTATTTCTCCTTTTTATTTATGTATGAGGTAATACGGGTAAATGAAGGAAAATTGCAAGAGGCACGGCAAAGCGTTATAATGAGGAGTTAGGAGATAAGACATGTCTGCTTATGTAACTCAGCCCATGGCACCCAATGCCCTGAGGGTTCTGGAAAAACGGTACCTCGCGCATGATGAACTGGGAAATGTGATTGAAACACCCGATCAGCTTTTTCGGCGTGTTGCTAAAAATATTGCCCAGGCCGAGGTAAATTACTCTTCCGGAAATGTTGAAAAAGCCGAAGAAGCCTTTTACAAGGTCATGGCGAATCTGGAGTTTCTCCCTAATTCTCCCACCTTAATGAATGCAGGGCGTGAGATCCAGCAGCTTTCAGCCTGTTTTGTTCTTCCAGTCGAAGATTCTCTCGATGGGATTTTTGAAAGCCTCAAGCAGGCCGCGCTTATCCATAAAAGCGGCGGAGGGACCGGCTTTTCTTTTTCCAAGATTCGTCCTAAAAGTGATTTTGTCAAATCGACGGGAGGGGTTGCCTCCGGGCCCATCTCTTTTATGAAAGTGTTTAACGGGGCGACTGAAGAGATCAAACAGGGAGGGACCCGCCGGGGGGCTAACATGGGGATCCTCCGGGTCGACCATCCTGATATTCTCGATTTTATCCGCTGTAAGGATGAGCCGGGAGCAATGACGAATTTTAATATCAGCGTGGCGATTACCGACCGGTTTATCAAGGCGGTGCGGAACAAACGATCCTATGATTTAATCAACCCCCGTTCCGGAAAGGTCGCCGGAAAACTTTCCGCTCCGAAAGTGATGGAAGAGATCGCCCGCCATGCCCACCGGACGGGAGAACCGGGCCTTTTTTTCATTGATCTGGCGAACAAAACCAACCCCACCCCCCACATCGGGCCGATTGAAGCGACAAACCCCTGCGGCGAGCAGCCGCTCCTCCCCAATGAATCGTGTAATCTCGGGAGCGTTAATCTTGAACGCCATTTAAAAATTTCCACCGGTGTTTATGAGATCGATTGGGAACAGCTTGAACAGACCGTCCGGCTGGCGGTTCATTTTCTGGACAACGTCATCGACATGAACCGGTTCCCGGTTCCTGCCATCCGGGATTTAACCCGGGCGAACCGTAAAATCGGGGTGGGGGTGATGGGGTTTGCCCGAATCCTCTTTAAACTGGGGATCGGTTACGATACCCCGAGTGGGGTTGAAACCGGCAGAGTGATCATGAAGTTTATTCAGACTATCGGAATGGACGCTTCCAGAAAACTGGCTGAAGCGAGAGGGGTCTATCCCAACTGGGAAGGTTCTCTCCACGAACTAAAAGGTCAAAAAATAAGAAACGCCTATATCACCACGGTGGCGCCTACCGGAACGATCAGCATGATTGCCGATACATCGGGCGGGTGCGAGCCTGAGTTCAGCCTGATCTGGTATAAAAATGTCATGGATGGTGAACATCTCCCCTATGTGCAGGAATATTTTATTGAGGTGGCGAAAAAAGAAGGGTTCTGGACAGAAGTCCTGCTCGAAAAAATCATGGCCAATCATGGGTCTGCAAAGGGTGTCAAAGAAATTCCTGAAAAATGGCAGAAGGTCTTTGTGACTGCCCATGATATTGCTCCCGAATGGCATGTCAGAATGGAAGCCGCCTTCCAGGAAAATACCGACAGCGCGGTTTCCAAGACAATCAACCTTTCTCATCAGGCCGGAATCGGAGATGTTCAAAAGGCTTTCATATTGGCGTATGATTTAAAGTGCAAGGGCATCACCGTTTATCGCGACGGGAGCCGCGAAGAGCAGGTGATGAATATCGGCCGGGCGAAGGGAGAATTGCCTGAGGTGATTCCCTCGAAGAGGGTCCGCGTAGAGGTGGAAGGCCAGGATCCTTTTTATGTTCATGTCTCGCTATTGAACGGCCAGCCGGTAGAGGTCTTCTGTTCTCCGGCAACGGAGGCGATTCTGGTTTATACCAGCCGGTTGACCTCCCACATGCTCCGAAAAGGCTTTTCGGTGAAAGAAATCATGAAAGACCTCGAAATGGCCAACTCCCAATGCTCTCATCCGGCTCCCCTCTGGAGCGCTTACCGAGAAGGACTCGAGGCTCTTCTGACCGGCTCTGTCTCTCCGTCGATTCTCGAAGGATACAAAGCCAAAGTGAGAACTCCGTCGGGAACGGTCTATATCCATCTTTATTTAAAAGCCGGAAAGCCGGTAGAGCTCTTCTTCCTCCCGGCTCCCCAGACCAAACACCGGGAAATTTTCGATCTCTGCTTTATGTTGACTTCCCTTTGTTTAAGAGAAGGGATCTCTTTTGACCGGCTGATGAAATGGTTCGACCGCGCCAATGCCAGGCACGGGCATGTTTCAACCGAACTGGGGGCGCTGAGGCGCGGGATCGACCAGATTTACCGTTTAATCGGCGGTAAAGAAGGAGGAAAGAGCCTTCCCTGTCTGACGGCCGATTGCGAAGGGAAATTGATTTTCGAAGAAGGATGCCTCGGCGGAAAATGCAATACCTGCGGCTACACCGCCTGTTTATAAAATGGTTCCCCTGGTGTAGTAAGCTCTGGTCGGCAGAAATTTTAATAGTCCACCGATTTTTTCTTGACAGAGGGGCGAAAGAATCCTACCATTCCGAATTACCGTAGCAGTGGGGCATATCAACCATAATGGAGGAAAACAATGAAGCCAAGTATGTCGCGTCGGGCAAGAAAATCACTCGTGATTATCCTGACACTTGTTGCCGGTCTCTGGGCCTCCCCTCCGGCTCAGGGTCAGCAGGAAATTCAATTTACTGCGGTGGAGAAGGAGGGCTCAAAGGTCTGGGAGGGCGGCGGAACCATTGATCTGAAGGGGCCGGTGACGCTGAAGGTCAAGAATACGCTAACGGCGGAACACGGCTTTGCCATCGATACCCTGAAAGTTAAGGAAGTCATTAAGCCGGGAGAGGAAAAGATCATCATCATACCGCTTGAGAATATCGATAAATCGATCTCAGAACATCGGGTCTACTGCCAGTTACACCCCAAGCACGTCGCCTCTATGATTAAAGTGTCCGGCAAGTGACACTCGAGCATAAATGAGAAATGATACTGCTAATTGAAGGAGGTGGACCATGAACCAGATAACACCTGATACAAAGGTCTCTGAAATTATCCGGCGATGTCCGACAACGGTTAACGTGTTTCTCAATAGAGGGTGCCCTGATATGCGACGCGGTTTCTTCAGCTTTATGGCGAGACTGATGAGCGTGCGCCATGCGGCGCGAATCCATAAGATCGAATTGGCATCTCTGCTCGATGAATTAAACCGAGTTGCTCAACAGTCCAAGCGCCAGGACCCATAACGAGAACGATTATAAAACCTCACCAATATACTTCATCTTCCCTCCTTTCTTGAGGACAGTTTAGACACGGATACCATCAGCAGGGAAACAAAGAGAAAACCAAAAACTTTTTAAGAAAACAGCTAACAAAGGAAATGAATTATTGAAGCATGAAGCCCTGATCCGGTTAACCGGCTTTTTTACGATCTTTATACTGATGGCCGGATGGGAAATCGCGGCTCCGCTTCGACCGCGGATGACGTCTAAGACCAAGCGATGGATTTCCAATTTGACCCTGGTCTTTTTGAACACCTTTATCGTCAGGCTCCTGTTTTCAACCACCGCTGTAGGAATGGCTCTGCTGGCTTCCAAAAATCAGTGGGGAATATTCAATCTTTTGGAATGGCCCGAATGGCTGAAACTGGCGCCAGCCATTCTCACTCTCGATCTTGCTTTGTATCTTCAGCATTTGATGTTTCACGCGGTTCCTCTCCTTTGGCGGTTTCATATGATGCATCATGCCGATCTGGACGTGGATGTCACCACTGGGGCCCGCTTTCACCCGGTCGAAATAATGATCTCCATGGTTATTAAATTGGCCGTAGTGTTCCTGATCGGGGCGCCGCCATTAGCCATACTGATTTTTGAGGTGGTGCTGAACGGAACTTCCATGTTTAATCATAGTAATGTTCGAATTCCCAGAAGACTCGACCGATTTGTTCGCTGGTGGTTAGTCACACCCGATATGCATCGGATTCATCATTCTGTTATCCGGGAGGAAACCAACAGTAACTTCGGCTTTAACCTTTCCTGGTGGGATCGTCTGCTGGGGACTTATCGGGCTGATCCGGCAAAAGGTCAAACAGGCATGACCATAGGCCTGCATCAGTTCAGAAATCCTGCTCGCCTTTCACTGCCCTGGATGCTGGCACTCCCTTTTATAGGTTCAACAGGGGAATATTCACTGAATGATGAGAAGCAAAAAGAAAAGACCTGATTGGCCGCCCGCTTTATTTCTTTAAAAATAAAGGCGGGGTTTTCCCCTTGAAATGTCTGATGTTTTCCCCTAATGTAGTTTCCGTTTGTTTTTGGGCCTTATTGAAAGGGACGGAATGAACCGTATTGAATGGATATTTGAATATCTCCTTTGGAAAAGCCGGTATGTTGTAGTCACAGCTGTCGTTGCAAGCCTGATTTCGTCCTTTATTTTGTTTTTTATTGCGACCGGAGATGTTTTTAATCTCCTGGGAAAGGTCACTGCAAATTATTTCGCCCATGGAGCATCTGCCCAAGAAGTTCATGCCCATGAAGGGTTTCATAATGACGTGGTCAGTACGGTGATCGGGGCGGTTGATGATTACCTGCTGGCAACGGTCCTCCTGATCTTTGCCCTTGGACTGTATGAACTTTTTATCAGCAAGATCGATCAGGCCGAAAAAGATGCCCGGCACAGCTCAAGCATTCTTCTGATTAAAAACCTGGATGATTTAAAGGACCGGCTGGCCAAAGTGGTTCTGATGATCCTGATCGTCACTTTTTTTAAAAATGTGGTCCATTCGACCTTTGACCAGCCTCTATCGATTCTTTATCTGGGGGGCGGGATATTATTTGTGGCCCTGGCTCTTTATTTTACCTACCGCTCCCATGTCCCCGAAGGGGAATAAACCGTCCGTATTGGGTTCTTTTATAAAGGCGAACCCCGGTTCTTGCCCAAGACTTAAAGAACATCCTCATTTAAATCTTCTTTTTTCATCTTTAACCTGTTTCCTTAGGTAACCCTCAGATCCATTGAAAATATTGCGTTTTATTGATGCACTTTATTCTTGACATCATTTTTGTAAAGTGTATACTCCAATTTGTGGGTGAAAGTGGGGAGAAGTGGGATGTTTATTGGGCAGTTTGAATATAATCTAGATGATAAGGGGAGAGTCGCTGTCCCCCCCAAGTTCAGGGAAAAACTGGCCGGCAAGAAAAAGGAGGCTACGCTGGTGGTGGCGCGGGACCTTGATCATTGTCTCTCCGCTTATCCTGAAGATGCCTGGCTCAAAGCGGCCGAAAAAGTTCAGAGTCTTCCAAGGAATGAGGAAGATGCCCAGAGGTTTGTCCGCTTCTTTTTTTCCACCGCCGAAGAGTGCCCTATTGACCGGCAGGGGAGAATCCTTCTTTCTAGTGATTTAAGGCACCATGCCGATCTTGACAGGGAAATTATTTTTTTGGGGCAATTTCATAAATTTGAAATCTGGAACCGTGAAAGCTGGAGAGCACAGGAAACCATCAATAGCCGTCCCGAGACTCAGAACCGGATGAAGCAGCTTCTGGTTAAGCTGGGATTTTAGCGTGAGCCATATCCCCGTTTTATTGAACGAGGTGGTTTCATATTTAAAAGTTAAGCCGGGTGGAACTTATATCGATTGTACCGTGGGAGGAGGGGGACACAGCGAAGCGATCCTCGAACATTCTTCTCCCGGCGGTTTTTTGTTCGGAATCGATAAAGATCAAAGCGCTCTTGATCTGGCAGACCAGAGATTAAGAAAAAAGTTTGAGGGGCGATATCGTTTTTTTCATGGAGATTATAAAGATTTTCAACAGATGATCGATCCGGATAAAAAGGGGCATATTTATGGCGTGTTGGCGGATCTTGGGGTTTCTTCCATGCAATTGAACACTCCGGAGCGGGGATTCAGTTTCCAGAAAGATGGGCCTCTGGATATGAGAATGGATCTCTCCCAGCCGGTTAAAGCCTCCGACCTGATCGATCGCCTTCCGGTCAGGGAACTGTCCGATTTGATCCGGACTTACGGAGAAGAGCGGTACGCAAACCAAATCGCAAGAGCCATTGTCAAGGCAAGGCAGCAGAGTCCCATTTTAACCACGGCGGTTCTGGCGGGGATTATCAAGGAAAATGTCCCACCCGCTTATCGCTACGGGAGGATCCATCCCGCGACCCGCACCTTTCAGGCCATTCGGATTGCGGTGAACCGGGAGCTGGAGTTGTTAACGGAATTTGTCAAAAGTATTTTTCATTACCTCGCTCCCGGGGGTCGGCTGGCCATTATTTCGTTCCATTCCCTTGAAGACAGAATTGTGAAGCGGGCGTTTCTCTCTCTGATCCAGAAGAAGAAGAAAGACCCCGATTTTCAATGGACAAAAAAACCGGTCTGCCCGACGGAAGAAGAGGTCGAAGCAAATCCTGCCTCGCGCAGTGCAAAACTAAGAGTCATCGAAAGGAGAATATGAGACTTAAAAAGCCTCTGATTATAACGGTTATGCAATGCGGCTTCCTGGTTTTCGGGGGCTTACTGGCCTATCTGGTTTATCATATTCATGTCGTGAATCTCGGTTATGAAATGGGACAGATGCAAAAGCAAAAAAAAGAGCTGGACCGGATTCATACCGAACTCCAGATTGAAATTGCAAGCCTGGCCTCCCTGGACCGGATCGAGCAAATTGCGGTCACCCGACTGGGAATGGCCTCGCGGGACTCCAACCAGAAAATCAGGGTCACGGCACTCGATCAAAAGAGAAAAACCCCGTCTGTTGAACTGGCGGAAAGAGAAGTCGAAAGAAAAATTATTAAATGATGCCAGCCAGAACCGAACGGAAAAAACCGGGTCGCCCTTACTTTTCACGCATCGGGGTTATTGTCGCCTTTTTTTTCCTCGGTCTGGGCGTATTAACCTTCAGGTTGATTTATCTTCAGCTTTTTATCACGCAGAATCTTTCTAAAATTGCCGTCAGACAGCATCAGAAAACAATCGTTATTCAAGGGGAGCGGGGGAGGATCCTCGACCGCAATGGCCGGATTTTAGCCGCCAACCTGGAAGTCCCTTCTCTTTACGCCATTCCCCCAATGATTAAAACGCCCGGTTCGGTGGCAGAAGAGCTCTCCCTGATTGTCAATGAACCCCGGCCCGTCATTCTTGAGAAGTTAAAGGGTGACAAATCGTTTGTCTGGATCAAGCGAAAAATTACTCCCGAAGTATCAACCGCCATTGAAAATCTCGGGGCGGAAGGGGTGGGAATGATGATGGGCCCCGAGCGGTTTTACCCTAAAAAACATTTAATGGGGCATATTCTGGGATTTGTCGGGTCAGAAAACCAGGGGCTGGAGGGAATTGAAAAACAATATGACGGCGTACTGCAGGGGAAAAAGGCCTCAGTGACGCTCGAAAGGGATGCCAGAGGGGAAGATATTTTTCCTAAAGATTTAAATTATCATTTCCCGAAAAAAGGGGAGGACCTCTATTTAACCATCGACGAAGTGATCCAGTATATCAGCGAAAAAGAACTCGATACGATGATGAAAGAGAGCGGCGCCGAGAGCGGGACGGTCATTGTGATAGAGCCCGGGACCGGAGATATTCTGGCATGGGTGGTCCGTCCCGATTTTAATCCGAACTCCATCAACGCCTATTCACCCTCCGACTGGCGAAATCGCGGAATTACCGATGTTTACGAGCCCGGGTCGACTTTTAAAATCGTGACCGCTTCGGCGGCACTGGAAGAAAGGACGGTACTCCCTTCCGATGTGATCTTTTGTGAAAATGGTTCTTTTGCGATTGACGGAAAAACAATTCATGACCATGTCGGCGAAGGGATGCTGACCTTTTCCCAAGTTATTCAGAAATCGAGCAATATCGGAACGGCAAAAGTGGCTCTGCACCTGGGAGAGGATAAACTCAGGCATTATATTCAGGCTTTTGGTTTCGGTTCAAAGACCGGGATCGATTTAAACGGTGAGATGTCGGGAATTGTTAACGCCTCCCGCCATCTATCTAAAAGAACGCTTGCTTCGATCGCTATCGGCCAGGGTATTGCAGTCACCCCGCTTCAAATGGCCGCCGCTTTCAGTGTTATTGCCAACGGGGGCGTTTTTGTGAAACCCCGCGTGGTCAGGGGGATTCTGGATGAAAAAGGGGAGGTGAGCCGGGGAGAGTCCGAAAAACCGAGGAGAGTGATTTCCGAACGGACGGCGAGGGAGGTGACCCGGATTCTTCAAACCGTTGTCCATTCCGGCGGGACTGGTGAAAAAGCGGCCCTGTCCGGTTACATCGTGGCGGGAAAGACCGGAACCGCCCAGACGGTCGATTCGAAAACCCGTACCTATTCCGCCAACCAGTATATCGGTTCATTCGGAGGGTTTGTCCCGGCCGATGATCCCCGGCTGGTGATTCTGGTCGTGATCAACCACCCCAAGGGGGTGTCGTGGGGAGGAAGCGTCGCCGCGCCGGTTTTCAGAAATATCGCGGGGCAGACCCTGAATTATCTTGGCATCCCTCCGTTTGATACCAAAAGGATGCTGGTGGTCCAGAGGGAGCCCTGATCAATTATAGGCTATTGAAAGCGTTTGGAACATGATAAAATTTCGCTATGTTATTAAAGCAGCTTATTTCTGAAATCTCCGTCAAACAGATCGAAGGACCGGCTGAGGGGGCCGTTGAAGGGATCGCTTATGTATCCGGAGCGGTAAAAAAAAATTATTTATTCGCGGCGATGCGGGGTGTGAAGACGGACGGCCATCTTTATATTGAAGAGGCGATCAAAAAGGGGGCGACTGCCATTCTTTGTGAAGCGTTCATTCCCCAAAAAGGGGAGTTAACAGCGCGGTCGGCCTTTATCCAGGTGGAGAATTCGAGGAAGGCGTTTGCTCAGGTGGCCTGCCGGTACTATGATCATCCGTCGCGGGCGATGGGTGTTATCGGCGTTACCGGGACCAACGGGAAAACAACGACCTCTTTTTTAATCCGGAGGTTGATGGAGTTCCACGGCCCGACTGGATTAATCGGAACGGTGGGGAACTGGATCGGGACCGAAAAACAGATTTCGAGCCATACCACGCCGGAATCTTCTGATTTGCAATGTTTGCTAGATCAGATGAAAAGAAAAGGGATTAAAAATGCGGTGATGGAAGTCTCTTCCCATTCATTGGAACTTGACAGGGTTTTCGGGACTTTCTTTGATACGGCCGTTTTTACAAATTTGACACAGGACCATTTGGAGTTCCATCATACGTTGGAAGCCTATTTTCAGGCGAAGTCAAAGTTGTTCCGCTTTCATCAAGATGCTGTTTCAGCGAGCAAAAAACCTTTGGCCTTGATTAACATCGATGACGCCTGGGGGACAAAATTAAAAAGTCTTTCGTCGGGAGAAATCTGGACCTACGGGTTGAGCCAAAAGGCCGACTTGCGGGCTGAGAATATTCGGGTGGCCGCTTTGGGGTCCTCTTTTGAGATGAAAACCCCCGCGGGAAACCTCCATATCCGATCTCCTCTGGTCGGAACGTTTAATGTTTATAACCTCTTGGCCGCCGCCGGAACGGCGATCCGCCATCGGGTTCCGCCGGACGCGATTGAAGAGATTTTAAGCGGAACGATCGTTATTCCCGGGAGGCTTGAAAAAATTCCCGGAGCCTATCCGTTTTCCGTATTTGTCGATTACGCTCATACCGAAGATGCCCTCCTGAAAATTTTAACGACCCTGCAGGAGATTAAAAAGGGGAGAATCATTCTGGTGTTCGGGTGCGGGGGAGACCGTGATAAAGGGAAGCGCCCTAAAATGGGAAAAGTCGCGGGAG
>JBGPKT010000041.1:0-19337 GCA_041486115.1 Nitrospiria bacterium
AAACAGGAGCTTCTTCGACCGGTTCTTTGGATAAACGTATTACACGAAGTGGTCATTTCATACGGAAATTCAAGTTGGATGAATTTTCTCAGCTTATAAACGTTTTGATTGGTGATATGAGCCTTGTCGGTCCAAGGCCAGAAGTCCAGAAATTTGTCGATATGTATACGGAAGAAGAAAGAGCTGTTTTAACTTTACGTCCAGGCATCACAGATTGGTCTTCGATTAAGTTTCATAATGAAGGAGAAATTATTGAATCATCCGGAATTAAGGATGCTGATGAAGCTTACGTTAAATTGATTCGCCCTGAAAAACTGCGTCTTCAGCTCAAATATGTGCATGAGAGAAGGTTATGGGTTGATATCAAAATTATTTTTTCAACCCTATTCACAATTGTGGCTACACGCATGGGGAGGGGGCCTGTGGGGGTTCCGAAAGATACAGGTAATCCGACAAAACCAGGTTTTTCTCAGGTTAATAAATAAATTGTTTTAAGCCCGAAATAACTTTTAGCAAGGAGATAATACATTGAGTTACAAAGTCCCTTTTGTTGATCCCTCAAAAAATTATCAAATGATCAAAGATGAAATCGATCAAGCTTATTTTGATGTGATGTCCCACGGAGATCTGATCGACCGGCGGCATCTCAAGTCTTTTGAAGAAAATCTGGCAAAATTTGTGGGGACACGGTATGCGGTGGGATTGAATAGCGGTTTTGACGCTCTCCATATGTCATTGCGCGCGGCTGGAATTGGGCGCGGGGACGAAGTTATAGTTCCTGCACATACTTTTGTCGCAACAGCTTCCGCAGTTTTCAATGTTGAGGCGACTCCTGTATTGGTTGATGTTAGTAGAGACTTTAATATTGATGTTGAAAAGATAGAAGAAGCAATTACCGAAAATTCCCGAGCCATTATTCCCGTTCATTTGAGCGGGCACATGGCTGATATGGTTCGTATCATGGAGATAGCTGAAAAAAATAACCTTGTGGTGGTTGAGGATGCGTGTCAGAGCCTTGGAGCTACATTAAATGGTAAAGGGGCGGGGTCATGGGGGCTTACCGGGTGCTGGAGTTTTTATCCTTTTAAGATACTGGGTGGGTATGGAGATGGAGGAGCTATTACGACCAACGATCCAGATGTTGCCTTGTTTGCAAGCCGAATGCGGTATAACGGGGAAGACCGTCAAACGGGGGAATATCATGGCCACGGATTCACCTGTCTCTTGGATAATTTGCAAGCAGCGTTCCTTGATGTGAAACTTCGTCATCTTCCTTCATGGATTGTTCGAAGAAAACAAATTGCCCGGCGTTACAGGGATACCCTTTCTGATATTCCGGATCTTATGCTTCCCCATTATGACGACCCTCGTTTTGATGATGTCTACCAGAATTATACGGTAAGAGCAAAGCAAGGCAATGAATTTTCCGAACATATGAAAAAATCCGGAGTTGGGATTCTCACGCAGTTTCGAAAGCCTTATTATAAACATGTAGCCCTTAAGTTAGTGGATCGTGGATTTCCGGAAACCGACGCAATTAGCCGCGAGGTTTGTTCTTTACCAATGAATGTTGAAATAAGCGATGACCAAATCGAGTATGTGATTAAGACCATAAGGTCTTTTTATGGTCTTAAATGATTATTTAAAATAAGGAGATAATGAAAGAATTATCAAAGATAACTGAAACCTTTTCGGAATCTGTTATACGTGAAATGACTAGAATCTGTGATGCCGCTGGTGGTTATAATCTTTCCCAGGGATTTCCAGATTTTGAAAGCCCCAAAGAAATTAAAGAAGCGGCTATCTCCGCCATTCAAAAAAATTATAACCAATATCCTGTTACCTTTGGCGAACCGGAACTTCGTGAAGCCATAAGCAGAAAGGCCTGGAGTTATAATCGTATTAAATATAACCCAGAGACAGATATTACCGTGACCTGTGGTTCGACAGAGGCGATGATTGCCACGCTCAAAGCCATTATAAATCCGGGAGATGAAATTATAGTGTTTGAGCCTTTTTATGAAAACTATGGGCCTGATGCCATTCTTTCCGGTGCAACACCGCGATATGTCACGCTAAAGACTCCTGATTGGGCGTATTCTTCAGAAGAGCTTGCCAGTGCATTTAATGTAAAGACCAAAGCGATTATCATTAACACGCCGAATAACCCTACCGGAAAAGTGTTTTCCAAAACAGAATTAGAAGAGATCGCTTCATTGTGCATTAAATGGGATACCTATGCCATAACAGATGAGATCTATGAACATATTCTTTTTGACAATGCCAGGCATATTTCTCTTGCTACAATTCCTGGGATGGAGAATCGAACAATTACGATCAATTCGATATCAAAAACGTATTCTGTTACAGGATGGAGGGTGGGTTGGGCCATTGCTGAGCAATCAATTACAAAACGCATCCGTAAAGTTCATGATTTCTTGACGGTGGGCGCGCCAACCCCTTTTCAACACGCAGCAGTTACAGGTCTTTCGTTTCCTGAAGAGTATTACATTAAACTTCGTAACCATTATGAACAGGCAAGAAAGTTTCTTTTTGATATTCTCTTGAAAGCCGGTTTTCAATGTTCTTCACCGCAGGGAGCTTACTATATTATTGCGGATACTCAAGATCTAATGAAAAAACTTGGAGCGGCCGATGATTTTTCATTTAGTCGAAAGCTTATTGAAGTTTCGGGCGTGGCGACTGTTCCAGGTTCATCTTTTTATTCATCCTCCAATCAAGGGAAAACCCAGGTTCGATTTTGTTTCTGTAAAAAATGGGATACTCTTTATGCAGTTGAAAAAGCGTTTAATCAACTGATTTAATAAAAAATCAGAACCCCCCCACAGGGAAAATGAGAAAAATATGACCTTAGGTAAAAAACTCCAAAAAAAGACTCTCATCCAATTGTATCAAACAATGATCAGGATCAGATATTGCGAAGAAAGCCTTGTTGATCCGATTGTTAAAGGAGAGATACGTTGTCCGGTGCATCTTTGTACGGGACAAGAAGCTGTAGCCGCAGGTGTTGGGACTGCTCTTGAGAAAAACGATTATATTTTTGGAAATCACCGTTCACATGGTCATTATCTGGCCAAAGGCGGAAGTATGAGAGAATTGATAGCCGAAGTTTACGGTAAAGAAACGGGATGTTCAAAAGGACGGGGTGGTTCAATGCATCTTATTGCCCCGTATGTAGGAATGCTTGGGTCGGCTCCGATTGTTGCCGGGACGATTCCACTTGCAGTCGGCGCTGCGCTGGCTTCAAGTATCAGGAAAGATAATAGAGTGACTGTCAGTTTTTTTGGCGACGGCGCAACGGGTGAAGGGGTTCTGTGTGAATCTTTGAATTTTGCCGCGTTAAAAAAGCTTCCATTAATTTTTGCTTGTGAGAATAATTTTTATTCGACTCATATGCCTATTCAAGACATTAGAGTCAGCGATGAAATATTTAAAATCGCGTTACCATTCGGCGTAAAAAGCTTCAGGATAAACGGGAATGATGTTCTTCAAGTTTACGACTGTGCTAGAAAAGCTATTGAGTTATGTCGACGCGGCGAGGGCCCTGTATTCATTGAATTTTTGACCTATAGATTACGGGGCCATGTTGGAGCCGATGATGTCGTACAAGGTTTACACACGGATATACGCCCCAAGGATGAAGTAAAGAAATGGCATAAAAAAGATCCAATAAAAAAGATGGAGAGATTTTTGCTGGGGGAAAAGATAATCCTTCCAGAGGAATTCCATAAAATAAAAGAGGAAACTGTAACGGAAGTTGCCGAGGCCCATATGTTTTCTAAGGGGAGTATCTTGCCTCGTAAAGAGGAGTTAAATAAATATGTTTTCAAAAACTAGAAAACTTCAGTACAGTCTTGCTATTAATGAGGCATTTCATCAGATGATGGAAGCTGATAGCAAAGTCTTTTTGATCGGACAGGGGGTTAAAAGTCCATGGTATGTCGGTAACACGGCTAAGGGCTTACTGGAAAGATTTGGACAGGAAAGGATTATTGATACGCCGGTCTCGGAAAACGCAATTACTGGAGCCGCAGTTGGCGCGGCAATTGCCGGCATGCGACCAGTGGTTGTGCACCCAAGAATGGATTTTATGTTGTATGCTCTTGATCCGATCATCAATCAGGCGGCTAATTGGTATTATATGAATGGAGGCAACGCTTCCGTCCCGGTGGTGATCTGGGGCATCGTTAATCGCGGTGGTGAACAGGCTGCACAGCATTCACAATCATTACATGCTATGTTTGCTCATTTTCCAGGGCTAAAAGTGGTGATGCCGGCAACGCCCTATGATGCAAAAGGGTTAATGGTTTCTGCAATAAAGGACGACAATCCGGTAGTCTTTATTGATGACCGGTGGCTTTATAATTTTGAGGACGAGGTTCCTGAGGATTTGTACTCGGTGCCAATAGGTCAGGGAATTGTTCGAAGGGAAGGAAAGGATGTTACAGTTGTGGCAATTTCATACATGGTTCAGGAAGCGATGAAAGCGGCATCTTTTCTTGAGAACGAAAGTATAAGTGTCGAAGTAGTAGATCCACGAACCATTAAGCCTTTGGATTTGGAACTTATTTTCAGGTCAGTTAAGAAGACAGGTAGAGCAATCGTAGCAGATGGCGGTTGGAAAACATGTGGTGTCGCGGCGGAATTGTCAGCTTCAATTGCAGAACAAATATTTCTTTTTCTTAAAGCGCCGTTAAAAAGAATAACCCTTCCAGATGTTCCTGCCCCAGCAAGCAGAGTCCTTGAAGAAGCCTATTATCCTAATCACAATCATATCATTGATGCCGTACATACTGTTATGGGTATTAACAACAAAATTTAAATCGCAGACTAATTATGAAGTGCAATACTTGGGGAAACGAAGAGCAATATTTTATTTAAAGCACCGGTCGTTTATGTTCGATCTGAAGATTCTGTTCATGATTTTTGTTAAAGTGATCAGGAGAGAAGGGGTGAAACACTGATTGAGAAGAAAAATACGAACAGATGGCAATGGCTCTTGATCGTCTCCCTTCTGTCGGGGCTATTCCTTTATGCTGGCCATGTTTGGCTTTTAAGAGGAGTTGGAAAGTTTTTAGTCGTTTCTGATCCTTTGAATAAGGCGGATGCGATCGTGGTTTTAAATGGAGATAGTGAAAGGGATGAACGGCTTCTGCACGCGACAGAATTATGGCAGAAGGGCTATGCTCATAAAGTCATTATCAGCGCGCATAAGGCGGCATGGCAATCGGATGAAGATTTCTCAGATTTTTTTGAGTTTAGCAAAACCCTATGGTCTGCCGTAAAGGAGGAATAAATCTTTTAACAGGGTGGGCACAAATCAAAGGGCGTCATGACCTCCTATCCCCGGCAACGAGGTAAGATACTGAGCAAGAAGAGAATAAGAAAATGACGGAGTTCCTTAAAATTTGGTAAGAATCATAGTTTCTTATTACTAGTTGACGAATATTTTTTGAAAGTATATACTGAAACCGTTTAGAAACACTATAGTTAAATAACGTTAACATATAACGTGTTTGAAATACAAAAATCCTGGAAAGAAATACTCTTTTTCATGAGGCGGCTAAATGGGTAAACGGATTTTTGATTTTGGTTTTGCTTTATTAGGCCTTGTCTTTCTTTCTCCTTTTTTTATTCTTATCGGATTTTTAATCAAGATCACCTCACCCGGGCCTGCTTTCTTTCTGCAAAAACGGGTTGGAAAAAATTTCCAGCCATTTTTTATCTATAAATTCCGGACGATGGTCAAAGAATCTCTTTCTGAAGGTCCTTCCATTACCGTCGAGAATGATCCCCGGATTACCCGCATCGGCAAGATATTGCGTGATTTTAAAATGGATGAGCTTCCTCAACTGATTAACGTGATCAAAGGGGAGATGAGTCTCATCGGCCCCCGCCCGGAAGTTCCCCTCTATGTCGATCAATTTAAAAAAGAGTATGAGGCTGTTTTGCAGATTCGGCCCGGTATGACGGACCTTGCTTCGCTGGAATATCGAAATGAGTCTGAGTTATTGGCCCGGTCAGATGATCCCGAAGCGCTCTATCTCAAGAATATTTTGCCCAAAAAGTTAAAACTGGCACAGGCCTACGTTCGGGAACAGGGGTTCATGCTCGATTTTAAGATCCTTTTTTCGACGGTGATGGCGATTTTTATTTCGCTCCCTTTTCCCTTTTCCAAGGGAGATCTTGGGAAGAGAAAGCCTCTGAAAGAAGTGATCCTCAAGTATCGTAAAGGGATAATCTTCTTGATTCACGTTGGAGTGATCGTCGGTTCAAATTATACCGCTTTTCTCCTCAGGTTCGATGGGAATCTTCCGGCAGGCACTTTTAATCTTTTTTTAAGAACCCTTCCGATGGTGCTCTTTTTCCGTTTGATAGCCATTCAATATTTTGGTTTGAATCAGGGATTTTGGCGTTATACGAGTGTAGAGGATTTCTTAAACTTGATGTGGGCGACCGTCGTCAGTTCAGCAAGCATCTGGGCGGCAGTCCAATTCTTACCCTTTACAACAGGGTATCCTCGCTCGGTCTATGTCATAGATGGCGCTGGTTTTTTATTGGTTCTCGCCGCATTCCGAACGGTTAAACGGGTATATGCCCTTTTAACCAACCCGTTGACCGGAGCGAGGCGGGTTTTAATTATCGGCGCCGGGAACGCGGGAGAGATGGTTGCGCGCGACATGATGCGAAATCCTTCGTATAACCGGCAACCTGTGGCATTTATCGATGATGATCCTAAAAAGAAAATGATGAAGATTCATAACATTCCAGTGATCGGCAATAGCCATGAAATGGATAAGGGAATTGCCAGGGCACAACCGGATGAAATTCTCATTGCCATTCCATCCGTATCTCGAGCTCAATTGAAAAACTTGATTCACCGATGCAAATCATTCGGACTTCCGATAAAATCTCTCCCCAACTTATCAGCCATTCTGGGGGGGAATGTATCGGTAACCGATATCCGAAGTTTGGATATAGAAGATTTAATCGGAAGACCGGAGATTTCTATTCATGACCCGGAAGTGGAAGAAAAAATCAGGGGAAAGCGGATTTTAGTGACCGGCGCGGGAGGTTCTATCGGTTCGGAGCTTTGCCGGCAGATTGCCGCGTTTCAACCGGCAAAATTGATCCTATTTGAGCTGGGTGAAAATGCCCTTTATCATATTCAGATTGATCTATTAGAGAAGTTCCCAACCATTTCTTTAGAAGTGGTTCTGGGAGATATTCTTCATGAAGAAAAGCTGGAGGAGACTTTTGCATTAAATAAACCTCAAATTATTTTCCATGCGGCGGCTTATAAGCATGTCCCCATGATGGAAGCGAATCCTCTTGAGGCTGTTCTTAACAATATAATCGGAACTTATCGGGTGATGATGGCGGCCGACCGTCATGGCGCGGAAGAGTTTGTTTTGATCTCGACCGATAAGGCGGTTTATCCGTCAAGCGTGATGGGCGCGACGAAACGTATTGCTGAGAAGCTGGTTCGTTATTTTAATCCCAAAATCGGGACAATGCTGGTTTCGGTTCGATTCGGGAATGTTTTGGAAAGTAATGGAAGCGTGGTGCCGCTTTTCCGTGAACAGATCAAAAGAGGGGGACCGGTGAAGGTGACCCACCCCGAAATTAAACGGTATTTTATTACCATTCAGGAAGCGGTTCAGCTGGTTCTCCAGGCCTCTCTGCTCGGAAAAGGGGGGGAGGTGTTTGTTCTCGATATGGGGGAGCCGATTAAAATTCTCGATCTGGCCAAAACGATGATTATCCTCTCTGGCTTTTCTCCTGAAAAAGATATTCCCATTCAGATAGTCGGTTTGAGACCGGGGGAAAAACTGTTTGAGGATCTCTTCGAAAAAAATGAGGAGATCGGCAAGACCCGCCATGAAAAAATCTGGTTGGCGCAAAGTGAAAAGGTGAAAGAGGATCTTTTATCCTTTATTGAAAAGTTTTCCGTGATGGACCAAAAAACAGATCCACGGCAGATTAAGGCCAAATTAAAGGAACTCATCCCGACCTATTCAGGAGACGAGACACCTTCTGATCGGCCAGCCATTTCCATAGCAGAAATTTCAATGACAGCAAAAGACAAAACCTGATGCCGCCTCTGGGATGAGGTTTGGATTAGCGGCTCATCTCCAGACCGGTAAGATGATAAACCAGGCCGAAATCAATGATCGCTGAATTTAAATCTCCGCCGATAGCCTTTACTCTTCCTCCCATAATTTCCGCACTCAAATTCTGAGTAAAGCGATGTTTCAATCCAAACATCGGCTCAACAATGGCCCCTCCGCCGACAGAGAGTCCCCCTCCTCCTCCTGCTCCAATAAGGATTTCCGCATTGAATTGATTTTTTGTTCCAAAAACAGGAGGGCTTTCCCAACCTGCTCCGATGAGTCCTGCTGAATAGCCTCCTGCCCGGCCGTTATAAGCGCTTAAAGCCTGCCCGGTAAGGAAAAAGCTTTGTGAAAGAACGCGGTCGCCTTTCAGGCCGATTAAATTCACGTTTTCCTTGGAGGTATCCGGAGACTTTCTTTGTGGACTAAGGTAAGTTTGGTGAGAAGGTCTCAATCTCCAGCCGGTTAATCTGATTTGATCTTCCGGTTGAATAGGAGAGATGATTCTTCCATAAGTAAGGGATTCCATGTCATAACCTGCTTTGAATCCGAGGGCAGGCGCGCTAAAACTTCCTCCCGTTGCTTTGATATATCCTGCTTCAATTTCTAAAAACACATGACGGGTCAGACTATAATCTAGCCCCGCGTTGGCCTTAATGACAGCGCCTCCTCCCGTATCCACGTTTCCGCCACCCGCGCTCCCGGCGGATAAACTTGCGCTAAGGGCGATTCTGTCAAAATAAGGGAGAGGATAGATATAACCCCCGCCAAAAAAGAGTTCGGCATATCCATCGGTGTTCCCTCCCATGGCGCCCGCGGGTCTAATAAGGAAATAAATCCTATCGTCAAGATCATGTCTGAATTCAATTCCGATCAAGCCCATTGTCCCGTTTTGCGGTTGTCCTCTTGTTGTGAGAGAATCACTTTTTGGGAAATAGAATTGGGAAGTCAGCGTGAAAGTTTCGTTCGTATGGCCAAGGCGGTTTTTTATTTCAGATGGGGTTTGATCGGTTATTTCACCAAATGAGTAAGTCTGGTTTGCCCTATCAGGGCTATTGGTATAAAGAGAAGTAAACGGGATTTCGATGGATAAGGAGATTTGGTCGCTGTTGATTTCTCCATCGGGGAATTTGACTTTGCTGTATTGAAGCCCTAGACGATAGTTCGAGAACTCGTAAAAAAAACCAAAGTGGGGCCGCAGCATCAGTCCGCCTCCCTGAGCCGCCGCTCCCCCGCCACCTCCTCCAAGGAACAGTCCTGTATCCACCCAGAGATGATTCAAGATGGAGGTATGTGCCCCGCCTTCGAAGCCACCGGTTAAGAAACCGCCGCGTTCCCCGGTCAACGCTCCGTATCCCGCGATGCCGCCGTAGAAGAAGTGAGAAAAATCGAGAAGATAATTAAAACCGGCCAGACCCATTTTTTCGCCGGGAGCGGGCATGGTGATATTTTCCAGGCTTATCCTGATTTCTCCCGTTCGGGTCTGTAAAACGGGTTTTTGATTAATGGAGAGGTCCTGAGATTTTGCATTGATACACCCTAGTAATAACAGGAGGGTAAAAGTCGATTTTTGAAATGTGCCATTCATTAAATCAACCGTTCAACGCTTTTTTCAGCAGGCATACCGATTATCTATTTTCAGTTTTAATAAAAAATAAATAGTAGTCTGGGCCTTGTGATGACAGACATAGAAATAAAAGGATCAGGCGGCCTTAGTATTTTGCCGGTGTAGAGGAACAATATTCTCCACGTCCTTACTTAGCCGTTGCTCCGCTTCCCACAAATCATATTTTTGCTGCATCCGCAGCCAGAATGCGGGACCATTTCCCAAAAATCTTCCCAGGCGCAGGGCGAGTTCAGGAGAAATCCCGGCTTCTTCCCTAAGAATTTTGTACAGGTGCTGTCTGCTGACGCCTATTCTTTCGGCACACAGGCTGACCGCTATTTTCAGGTTTGGTAATACATCTTCCCGGAGAATCTCGCCGGGGTGAGTGGGTTTACGAGGCATCCCTAACACTCCTTTCTAATGATAATTTTCAAGGTGAACGCCATAAACATCGTTCCCTTCAAATCTAAAGGTTATACAAATGGGTCCATTGATATGGATGCTCCATAATCCTTTTTTCTGCCCCTTGAGCGGGTGCAGGTCAAATCCCGAAAAATTCAATTCGCTAGTGTTTTCCGCTGAATCAAGAGCATCCAGCCGGCGCCTGATCCGTGGAACCAGGTCCTGTCTTATTCCAGATGGATCATTTGTATAGAACAGTTTTTTTAAACCTTTATGTTTAAAGGTTTTAATCATAAGAGAAGTGTAAACAAATACATTACAAGTGTCAAGCAAATATCAACTAAACGGAGTCGCACTTTAATACATAAAAAATAGGGTCAAAAAACAGGGACAGGTCTTGCCATCACGCATTCCCGTTAGCGATGCAGGTGATGCCTATTATGCTTGATGTATAACGTGTTATGTTATAGACTTTGGCCATGATCAGAACGTTTCGATGCAGAGACACGGAGATGCTTTTTTATGATCGGCGTGTCCCGCGTTTTCAGGCCATTGAACGTCAAGCGAGGCGTAAGCTTCTTTACCTCCATCGGGCCCGTCATCTAAATGACTTGAACCAACTTCCCGGGAATATGCTGGAGCCTCTTAGAGGTGACCGTAAAGGTCAGCATAGTATTCGAATAAATGTTCAATGGCGTATCTGTTTTGTCTGGAAAAACGGCGATGCCGATCATGTTGAAATTGTGGATTATCATTAAGGAAAAAACAATGAGAAAAAAGACGGAACTTTTAGATCCGATACCACCTGGAGAGATTTTGCTTGAAGATTTTATGAAGCCGCTCAGTATAAGTATGAATCAGCTTGCGAGGGACATCGACGTTCCCCCCGGACGGATCAGTGAAATTGTTCACGCGAAAAGGTCCATTACCGCGGATACCGCTTTACGTCTCGGCAAATACTTTGGAATCTCTCCGGAAATCTGGCTTAACCTGCAGGCAGATTATGATATGCGTTTGGCTCAACGGACCATTTGGCCGAAAATAGAGGCCCGTGTGAGAGTCAGAGCCGCCTGATTCATTTCGGAATCCTTTTGTTCCTGTTATTTTGGAGGCAGGATATGAAAAAAAAGGGGACGATACTCCCTGTATTCGAACACAGAAGCCAGCCATTAATCCCTCTTAGCCTGTTTATCGAGCGCCTTTTAAGGAGCACGGCCGCGGCAATGCTTGTCGTAGTGGCCGCTTTATCGGTGGGAATGTTCGGATACCATTTTATCGAGGATCTTTCATGGGTGGATTCCTTTTTAAACGCCTCGATGATCCTGGGAGGCATGGGGCCGGTCAATGAACTCCATTCAACCGCCGGTAAGATCTTTGCCGGAGGTTACGCCCTTTTTTCGGGGATTATTTTTATTCTCGTTATCGGTATGCTTTTTGCCCCGATCTTTCATCGCTTTCTCCACAGGTTTCATCTCGAAGAGCAAAGAAGTAAAAAGTCTTAGAAATTAGATCCCGGCCGGAGACCTTTTATTGCGGTTTTGGACTCTGGCAAGGAGAAGTCTTTTCTGATATAGTCTTGCTTATGAAAAAAGGTCTTCTCATTTTCCCCTACTATACGGGCAAGGAAACGCTTGAAGAAGTGTTTCTGGACAAGAAAAACCATCGGCTTCTCTGGTTGGAGATTCTTTTTAATGATCAAGTGTCATGGGAAACCTATTTAGACCGGCCGGAAGTCAGGGAGGCCTATCAAAAGGCCCGTATCTGGTTCACGCAGTTTAAAACAATGATCCAGGTACATATTCGGCGGAAGCCGCTGGAAGCCTGTTCCGGCATGATTGATCAAAAGGATTATCGACAATTTTTGGAGGCCCTGAGTTTTGTCTCCCCTCTCCCCTGATAAAGTTCTCTCTCTCTTGAATGAGTTCACCCGGCATTATCAACGACCATTGCAGATTCTCCTGGTTGGAGGTCTGGCCCTTCATTTTTATGGCCTGCCTGACCGGGCAACAATGGATGTGGATGCCGAAGTCAAATCAGGACTTGAGGAGTTATTCCACTTTTTAAAGGAGCACCATATCCCCGCGGATTTGAGCGAGAATTTTTCGGGATGGTCGGTGATCGCCATGCCTCCCGGTTACGCCGAACGGTCAGGCGTTGCCCTCCAGAGCGGCAGGCTTGAGATTAAAATTCTGGCGCCAGCCGATTTTATTATTGCAAAGCTCCGGAGATTTACTGAAACTGACATTCAGGATGCCCTTTTTGTGGCAAAAAAACATGGCGTTTCTCCTGAAGAGGTTAACCAGGCGGCGGAGTCCGCCATTTCACATTCCGCAAAAGATACGGCACTTTTTCTTTTTCGTAGAAATGTAGAAGAATTTCTTCGGATCATGAAAAATAACTAAAAAACTCTGATGATGCGACATAACGAAGGGAAAAAGCGATTAACCATCAAGAAGAAGAGAAAATAACGGCGGTATACCCGGAGGATGAGATCAGCCTCCGGGATTACTGGGATGTGATCTGGAAGAGGAAATGGACGATCCTGACGCTGATGGCGGCGGCAGTGTTAACGACTGGAATTATTTCATTTCGGATGACGAATATCTATCAATCCACAGCGGTTATTTCACCGGTTAGCAGTAAAGAAGGAGGCGGCGGTCTCTCCGCCATCGCACTGCAATTCGGGGGTCTTCCGGGGATCTCTCTGCCGGGATCGGCATCTTCATCATCTGAAATTCTCAATCTCATGAAGTCAAATGTCTTGAGAGAAAAGGTGATTGAGAAGTATAATCTCCTCCCTCTCCTTTTTCATGAGAAGTGGAGCATTGAAAAAAAGGGCTGGAAGGTCGAAAGGGTCCCGACCCTCTGGGACGGCTTAAGGGCAATAGAGGGTATCGTTAAAGTCAGCAATAATATCAAAGATAATACGATAACGATTGCCGCGGATTTCTACGATCCCGACATCGCGGCAAAAATTCCCGAATATTTTTTGACAGCGCTGAACGAGCATCTGGTCAGTGAAGCCAGAAGAGTGGCCGAGACCAATAAGAAGTATCTTGAAGAACAACTCGTTAAAACAGCAGACCCTTTGATTCGTCAGAAAATATATAATCTGGTCGCTCAGCAGATAGAATCTTCGATGATGGCAGAGGTCAAGGAGAATTTTGCGTTTAAGGTCATCGACCGGCCCAGAGTGCCTGACCGGAAAATAAGGCCCAAAAGGGCTCAAATGTTGATAATCAGTTTTGTCGTGTCGTTGTTCGCCGGGATTTTTCTCGCGTTTTTGATGGAGGCTTTTCAAAAATCAAAAAGGGGGAGCGTTGGCGCTTCTCATCGGGTAATGCAAAGGGGGCAGGGTGATTAAAAGGTGTGCAGGATTTATTCTGTTATTATGGATTACCGGATTCAATGTTGAGGTGCATGCCCAGGATATTTTGGAACAATGCCGGGCGGCAGGCGTCCCTCCCGAACAGTGCCAAAAGGCCGATAATTTGACTCCGGCACAGAAGGAAGCGATTGCCGCAGAGATGGCAAAATCGGGAGGGAAACTGACGCCGGAGGGAATCGAATCCCTGAAAAAGAACCCTGAATTAAAAGAGATCAAACCCGAAAATAAGTCGGAGGAAAAATCAGATATTGGAAAGGAACCGGTCCTGGTGATCGTCCCGCCGGAAGCTCCGAAAACGGCAGAAGAGCAAAAAAAGGAGGCGATTCAACCCTTAAAGAGGTTTGGCCTGAGTTTTTTTGAGCCTGCGCGGGCCCGGCTTCTCTCGATAGAAAAAGGTTTAAGGGAAGGGCTGTTGCCAAAGGGAACGGAGAGAAACGCCGTTTCAGGGTTTGTCGGCCCGCTCGATATGGTTTCTTCGTATGTCAATACCACGATCCCTCCGAACTACCTGATCAATCCCGGAGACAAGGTGATCATCTATTACTGGGGGGACAACATCGAACTGACAACTTTGAATCTTCTGCTTGACGACAAAGGGGAAGCAGGAATTCCAAAAGCCGGCAGAATTGTCGCCCGGGGGATGACCATTGCCCAGTTTCAGGACGCGGTGAAGAGCCAGCTTGAGCGCGCCCTTCATATGAAAATTATTCTGATTGCCACCCTGGAGAATCTCAAGAGCATCCAGATTTATATTACAGGCGAAGCGTTCCGGCCCGGCAGTTACGCGGTCAGTTCCGTGACCTCTTTGTTTAATGCCCTTTATGCCTCCGGGGGACCGGGCGATCTCGGTTCGTTGAGGGAGATTAAGTTATTACAGAAAGGGAGTGCGACCACCGTCGATTTTTATGATTATCTGCTGAACGGCAACAGTAAATATGACCGGCCGCTTCAAGCCGGGGATATGATCTTTATCTCAAAGGCAGAAAAGCTGGTTACAATAGATGGTGCGGTCGAACGCCCTGGAATTTATGAATTAAAAAAGGCCGAGAAGTTGAGAGATCTTTTCACCCTTGCAGGCGGAATCAAGCCAGGGGGGATTTTGCAGAGGATTCAGATTAAATCGGTGGTGCCGAATAAGCAGAGAGTCCTTGTGGATGTGGACATTAGCAGGAACACCCCCGCTTCGAACCCCGACCTTTATGACGGGGACTCCGTGTCGGTCCTGTCGATTCTGCCCGATATTGAAAATAAAGTGACCGTCGAGGGGAAGGTCGAGAGGCCCGGAGAGTACGAATTGAAACAGAATATGAAGATTTCAGATCTTTTTTCAGAGATTAACCGGCCGCTGGGCGAGGCTTATATGGACCGGGCCGACCTGGTGAGGGTCAACGAGGATAGAAAAACCACCACGCTGATTCCGGTTAATTTCGGCAAAGCTTTGTCAAAAGAACCGGACGCTGATCTTCTTCTCCGCCCGCTGGATAAGCTGATTATTTATTCCAAAGGGGATGTGAAGTTTCTTCCGCCAAGAATGGTTGTGGTATTGGGAGATGTTCAGACCCCGGGCAATTACGAGCGGTCTGACGGGATGAGAGTGAAAGACCTTTTGTTAAAAGCAGGCAATGCCAGGCCGGACGCTTATCTCGAAAGAGCTGATCTTTTAAGGTTTGATTTTATGACGGAGAGGTACGCCCATATCCCGATCAATCTTGAAAAGGTCTTGCAGGACGGGAGTCCGGAAAATATCCTGCTTCAGGACAGGGACTCATTAAGGGTGTATGCTCAAAAAGAAAAAACTTTTACGCCGGAACATAAAATAACGATTCTCGGATCTGTTCAGAGACCGGGCATATTTACACGTTTTGAGGGGATGCGGCTGAATGATTTATTGTTGATGGCGGGAGGCCCTCTGCCGGGAGTGGAAGAGAAGATTGAGATTGCCAAGGCCATGAGCGAAGGGAAAACCAGGATTATCCCTCTACAGCTTTCAGCCTTGTTGAAAGGGGACGAAACTCAAAATGTTTTGCTGGATGATGAAGATGTCGTGACGGTCAACAGAAATTCTGATTTTTATGAAAGACCTCGCTGGATTACCATACAAGGAGAGGTAAAAAATCCGGGAGTTTACGCCATGTATGGGAAAAGCGACAGGCTCAGCGATCTTATCGGGAGGGCAGGCGGACCGACGGAATTTGCCTATTCAAAAGGGACGATTTTTATGCGAAAGAGAGACAATATCCCATCCGATATTCAGAAAAATGATACCTTTCAGGTGAACAGGCTGGTAGACGCTTTAAATGTTTTGGAATTTGACCGGCAGACGGTTAGAAACAGGCTCCTTCTGGCAAGGGAAATGGGGAATAAAGAGGCGTTGCCTCAGCCGTTCAGCTCTAATGTGCCGATCGTCACGAGCGGCACATCTGTGGGTCAGGCGGCGGCTGTGGGGATGGCGCCGAACGTGGCGCAGGCGGCCGGTCAAACGGTCTCGGGAGCGATGGATGCTTTTGGTCCTTCGCCCGGAGTCGCCGGCAAGGCGAGAAAGCTGGGAGATGCCGAACTGAAACAGTCTGAGAGGGTGATCATTAATTTTGACGATGCTCTGCGCCATAAAGGGGGCGAAGAAGACCCGGTTCTGATGGAGGGCGATGCGATTTTGGTTCCTCAAAAGGAGGAGACGGTCAGCGTGATCGGCGCGGTCATGAGGCCGACTACGGTCCATTTTAGCAGTCTTAAGGTGAAAGACTATATTAAATGGGCAGGAGATTATGCCTTTGACGGGAATGCCGACAAGACGCTGGTGATTAGGGTGGATGGGAGAATTCTCCCGGCGGACGAAGTGAAATCTGTCGAAGCGGGCGATATGATTTATGTCCCGACCAAAGTGATGAATGTTGAAATCGTTGAAACGTCTGATAAGGTGATCGGCGTGATTAAATATGCGCTCACCACGGCCGCCAGCGTGATCGTTTTTATCGCATTACTCCATCTGCTTTGATCTGATGGATGACCGAAATCTTTGTTGAATTCGGGCACTACTATAGTGCATAATAAGTAGTATCTAATGAATTGACAGTATGTTTATTCCAGATGGGATGTTAACAGGTCAACAAAGGAGATGTGAGATGATTACGGTCACCGAAACAGCGAAGGAAAATGTGATTTCTGCCATGGAGGCTGAGAAACGGCAGGGAGATGCACTGAGAATTACGGTTCAGAAAGGTCCCTCGCTCAATGTACAGTATGACCTTTCTTTTGACTCTCTCTCGAAAAAAGCGCCAAACGATCTTTTGATTGACGCGGGTCCTTTTAAGGTTTTGGTCGATAATCAAAGCGCCCTCCATTTAAAAGGGGCGGTGGTTGATTATGTTTATGACCTTCAGGGGGGCGGTTTTAAAATTACCAATCCGAATGCCCCCGTGCCGCCCAAACCGGATCTATCGACTCCCATGGCTATGACCCTTCTGAAACTGATTGAATCAAAGATCAATCCCGGACTGGCGGGACATGGCGGTTATGTGGAGCTAGTCGATGTAAAAGAAGACGCGGTCTATTTGATCCTCGGCGGAGGCTGTCAGGGATGCGGATCGGCCAAAGCCACTTTGAGACAGGGGATTGAAGTGATGATTAAAGAGGCAATCCCGTCGATTAAGCAGATCATCGATGTTACAGACCATGCCGCCGGACAAAATCCCTATTTTCAGCCTGGCAGATAAACCCTCCAAGTCTTGCCTGTCATCGCGAGAACCCATAGAGTGCGTGGCGATCTCGGTTCAAGTTGGCGAGATTGCTTCGCTTTGCTCGCAATGACAACTTCCTATTTCTTTCTTGGGTAGGCTCCCCCTCTTTTCATTTTTACCCGGGCTATGCTAAAATAGCCCGGGTAAAACCTGTTTTAAATTTTAACGATGGGACCCAATGACTCGAAAGGGGAATCCTTGATTACGCATGTTGTTCTGATCAGGCTCATTGATCATAATCAGGAAAATATTGAAGAGACAATGGATGTGTTGATGAGCATGAAGGGGAAGATTCCGCAATTGCGTTCTCTTGTCGTCGGCGCGGATATTCTCCGCTCTTCCCGATCTTACCATCTTGCATTAATCGCAAAATTTGATTCGATGGGCGATTTGCACGGCTACCAGACGCACCCATTTCATCAGGGGGTTCTGGAGTTTATCGCAAGAGTCAAAGAGTCTTCATTCACTGTCGATTTTGAGGATAAAGTGTGACGATAAAACACAATATCTTCGGCGGAAGTATTTTTTTATTTAAAGGAGGGCCCCGATGAGCATGCGTGAAAGAACCGTGACTTTTCCAAACGGCGTCAAGCTGGTGAAATGGCCGAGAAAAGAAGAACCGACTCAGAAATCGGTGACTGAAGAGGTGGCGAAGTTCGGGTATAAAGTGTACGATCTGCAGACAGTGGCTCCATGGTTTGAAAGAAGCCGTCATGGGCACGATGATCCCGAGATCCGGGCGGCTGTTTCGGGCGCGGTGACTTTTCATTTCGACGACTATCCGGTGACCATTGAAGCGGGGGATATTCTTCTGATTCCCGGCGGAACCCCCCATGAGGTGATCAATCATAATGCTCAGCCATTTTCAGCTTTTAAAGGGTCGATAAGCGGAGAGCGGAAGGTGACGGAGCATGGCGATGCCCGCGGAAGCGTCGAAGACATCGCGGCGCGCGCGGCGTCGGGTAAAAGAGGTCTCAAATAAGCAGAACGGCAAGCCATTCAATTTATTCTTAAACGATATCAAGTCATCTCCCCTCAACTCCTGAAACCTTCAGTCCCGCCCCTTCTTAAAACTATTCCAGATTAGAAACGGCAATCCTCAAACGAGATCAGTGTGACTCTTTGATCTTCTCCCGTAACTTTTCAGAATAATGAGAGTTTAAAACGTATGTGGATAGGTGAAGCACCCCTTAATACAGCAATTAAAAGAAAAACTAAGAGAAAAATCCAAGGGTTATGAGAATATGAGGCGGGAAGAGAGGCAAAAACTTGAAGATAATCTTAAAAACAGGAATAGAAACAGAAAAATGAAAGGGATAAGACCTTTTTTATGGATCGGTTTGTTCCTCTCCTCTTTCTGGATAATGGCATGCGGAAGGGCGGAGGGTGTGGGAGCAGGGCGAGTTGCTTCGACTGCAAACGAAGGGCTATTTACCTCTCTTGCGGTGGACAGTCTGGGTCAGCCGCATATCAGTTTTTATGACAGCACCGATGGCGCATTAAAATATACCTGGTTTGATATACCAAATCAGGTCTGGAACGATCAGTTTGTCGATTTAAATCCGGCAGGCCCGGTTGGAATGGATACTTCCCTGGCGCTTGACCCGAGGACAGGGTTCCCGAGGATCAGTTATTATGATCAGACCCACCGGCAGTTGCTCCTGGCGGCATGGGATGGGATGAGATGGATTTTACAGGTTGTCGATCCTGGAGCGGGAGATGATGTCGGTCAGTTTTCGTCACTGGCGCTCGACAGCTCTGGCCATCCTTACATTGCATATTATGATGCGACACAACGAAGTTTAAAGCTTGTTGTGGCGATCGACGCGACTCCTCCATTCACTTATTCTCTTCCGATAACAGTTGATACTGGAAATGTGGGGCAAGATGCCTCTCTTGCCCTGGATCCGGTGACGCAGGAATACAGGATTGCTTATTACGATGCGCAAAACCAAAGAAACAAAGTGGCCGTCTGGGACAATGCCACATTGATATTGAAAATTTATTCAGTGGATCCCGATCCCGGTACCGGCCTTTATAATTCTTTGGTGGTAGATCCTGGTACTGGT